>JAYTVL010000001.1:0-9368 GCA_043744075.1 Pirellula sp.
GGAGAGGGAGTCGGGGGGTGAGGGGTGGAGCTCAGAGTTGCAAGACTCCGGTTCAGTGTTTTGTTATACTTTCTGAAACGAGTCGATGCATTCAATCCACGATTAAAAATCCAATCAAATCATAGTGCAAAACCCCTCACCCCCAGCCCCTCTCCCCTAAAAAGGGGCGAGGGGAGCAAAGTCAAAGATGTGGGTAAAGATGAGGGGCGATGCCCACGCGGTTAAACGAAGTAACTTAGGCATGGGTGCTAAATTACAGAGTTAAGAAGGAACATATGCTGAAACAATCGCTAACTTGCTCGTGTTGCCTCACGCTTTTCATAGGGTTGTCGTCCAATTCACCTATATTGACAGCCCAACAGCCCATCCATAGTGCCGATGTGCAACGGGATTCAAACTCAAAAGACAGTCAAACTGTAAAAATCGAATTGTTGCTTCGAGCACTTGCGGAGTGTCCATCCAATCTACTTCTGCTATCGGATCTGGTAAGTGCCAAAGGTTCGGATGCGCTAGTGCAACAAATCATAGATGTACCGCTTGCCCCCGCTCCGAGGATGGGTAACTCGCAGGTTTGGACTCGTAGCGACATCGAGAAATCACTTTCGCTGCGCGGCATTCCCTCTGACGTGCTTCGGTGGGGAGGAGCCGCAGAATGCAGTGTTCGACGCATCGAAGGGACGCGTGCTGAGAAAAGCAGCGTAAAGAATTCAGGTGAGATCAATACAAAGGAAACGTCTCTTGCTGTACAGTTCACTGGATACCAAGCATCGCTCGCCAAGAATGATACGCCAGCCATGAAGGAGGCTTCGACATCCAAAGCGACACTCGACAAGTCCCAGTTTACGACAGCATTCACCACCCCTGCGACAATCAATCAAGCGGAACGCACTGTCGCGTCCGTCATCGAGAACTACCTTCAGACTAAGACAGCCTCGGCAGGTGGTTGGCATATCAAAGTCGACATCCCATCCGAGCATGCCAAGACCTTAACGCAGCGCCGTCAGATCCTTGGAATTGCCGGAGGACAGCCACCATGGGACGGGAAGCAAGACTTCACTTTATTGATCAAGGAACTCACTGGAGAGCAATCGATTGCTATTTCAGCCACCATTAGACTTCCTGAAATGGTGGTGGCGGCCAACCGGCCTCTCTCCAAAGGTTATGTTCTGAAAGAAGAAGATCTAGTTTGGATTGCTATGCCGCGAGGCCTCACCTATGGTTCAGAAGACTGTTTTTCGCAAACGGAAACACTGGTGGGTAAACAATTGCGACGCGCGATGAGTACTCAGCAAGTCATCAGATTGAACGAGGTCGGACCACCAATAATCATTCATGTCGGTGACCTCGTTGCGATCGGAGTCGTCTCCGGAGGGGTTACTGTAGAGACAAACGGGCGCGCTATCGAAGCTGGAGCGATCGACGATTTGATTCAGATCGAAATACAACCGCATCGAAAGCGTGTTCTGGCACGTGTCACCGGCGACAGAACAGCCGAGGTCATTGCGAACGGCGCTTCCAACGCCCCAACGGCACAGTCTAAATCGAACTCGACCAAACTACGATAGGAACGATACTAACATGCTCAAATTGCTTAGATCAACGCTGCGGCACGAACATTGCGAACCGGTATCAAAGGGCTTTTCTAAGCTCGTTTTTTCTTATCTGACTTTAGGTCTTTTCGTTATTTCTTCAGCAAGCGAACTGTTTGCGCAAAACAGTAGCCTCTTTCACCGACCGGTCGCCTATGTTGCACAAACCGGCAACGCGGGTGGCGTTAGTGAAGTCTTACCTGCTCCAGCGGGTCAAAATGGAGTTATGCAGCCAAGCAATACCTTACCTAATGTCCCAAGTTTCAATTCAGGCCAACAGCCTTTTGCATCAAATCAATTCCAAGGTGGTCCGTTTCCAAATGTCGAGAATGCAGGGCTACTTGGGCTGCAATCTTCTTGGGGCTACGTGCCACCGGTGCCCGCACGAGTTTTGAAGCTACACGATATTGTCTCGATTCGAATTGAGGAGACATCCACTTCGCTTGCGACTGGGAATGCAACTTCGCGAAAAACGACGAGTTACGATGCTGTCTTGAAAGACTGGATTCGGTTAGTAGGTCTAGATACGATCAAACCAGCCCCGCAATCCGATGGGGATCCACGTGTTCAAGCAAATCAAAACGAAGTTTACCGGGGTGACTCAACCATTAGAACCAGTGAAGCGTTCACGAGAAATATTGCTGCTGAGATTGTCGATATTAAACCGAACGGGCACATTGTCTTGGACGCGACAAAAGTTATTGAAGAGAATGACAATAGCTGGCGTTACTCGCTGACAGGGATTTGCCGCAGTCAGGACATTGGACCAGATAATGTAGTTCTAAGCCGAAATCTGATTCAATCGCATATCAAGAAGCAAGACTTGGGGCATGTTCGCGACGGTTACGCGCGCGGTTGGTTGACTAAGCTCGTCGCGAGAATAAAACCATTTTGAAAAGTGTGTTGGCGAAGCGGACTGGGGTTCGCAAGCTTGTTTAGCCTAAAAGCATAATAATCCAGCGGGCAAAGCCAAATGGCACTCGCTTTGTGAATTTTGAGCGTCAATGCGCTAGCATGAGGGCCGGATTTGCAGTGATTACGAGCCTTCCAGCCCGCACGCTAGCGCGTTGCGGCTCAAAGTGAGTGCCGTTTGGCTTTATGCCAGCGGGACGGCAACTGACGCTACATAAATCGTCAAAACGAATCCTCCGTTGAAATCTGTCCGGCACGGCTTCGCCGTGCCGGACGGATTTCAGCGGGAGTCTTGCGTAAGACGCAGTGTAGCAGCCAGTTGTGCCTCCGCCGGATGAAATCCGGATGAAATCCAGATGAAATCCGACGGAAGGCCGATTTGGTGGCGATCAGCGAGAAGTGTTAAAAATCGCTAATTTTTCGACCAACGTGATCAATCATTCAACCCTATTATTTTTCTTTCACAACAATATCTAATGCGTTTTTCTTGGCTTCAACTTCAAAGTCCATGAACGAGCTAAAATAACGCTTCGGTAGTTTCTTTACTTCGGGACTAGGAGCAGAATCTGCTGGATTATCGGAAGCCTCACCACTGAAGGGATCAAATGAGACTTTCGCGGTTCCCACCTTGACACCTTTCTCAGTTGGCGATGATTCCATCACAAATTTGCCTTCGGAGTTCGACCGGCCATAGGATGGGCGACCTCCGACAGGAGTCATTACAACGACAACGCCCGAAAGCGGTTTGTCATCCAGTTTGACTTGACCATAGACAGGGGCTATTTCTTTGTACGCGTCGCAACCGACAAAAATGGCCGAAACGCAACTGAGAGCAAAGCAAAAAAACACTTTTTGCACAATAAAAATCCCGTTGATTGGTTAGTTTAGGTTCTATCGTAACCCGATGGGTGAGCGAGGGATTTGCAAGGAATCGCTCGCTTACGCATCGGGTTGTGAATATGCCGTTCTAGAACTCGTCACCGATGACTTGTCCATCGGCAATCGAAACGAGTCGTTCGAGCACGCTATCGGTTGGACCGTTGAACGATCCAGTGTAGGTGCCTGGTGCGTTTTGGGTTTGGTCCAGGGCAACGTTGTTGGAAATAAATCGCACGGATCCATCGAACAGTCCCACTGTCACACCACCAGTATGATTAGATGACAGTCCCTCAGCTCGGTTCGCAACCGGCGACGCGCTGGGTGCGTTGATCGGTGCCCGCAAGGAGAAAAACGTATCGCGGCCATACCAAGCGCGTCCAACACCCCATGACCCGTAATAGTTTGCCGCTCCATAGTAAACCCCCGCAACGATCCATGCTCGTTCGCCAACGGCAATTGTGTTGCTTGTCCCGTCAGATACACTTCCCATGCCGATGTTGCTGTGTGCGAAGAAACCTCCGTCATGATATTGGGGACCATTGCTAAAATCACGGCAAATGCGAGATGTTGTGGCAAGTACATAGTTGCTCATCGGAGTGCGGATTGTGCGGTTTCCGATAGTCTCATTGAATGTGGTGTCAGCAGGGAAATTCAAACTGCTCGGTCCGAGTTGCGTTGGATGTGGACGTGTTGCCGTTCCCGTGTCTGAAGGACAACGAAAAGACCCGACAGGGGTTTGTAACAGTGCAGCCGTTAAACCAAAGGCGGTAGGGTTTTGATATACGCCAATCCCTGCCCCTGAACCGAAGAGTTGGTTTTTGCCCGGTTGCAACAGGTTATTAAGTGCAGTTTGTTCTAAAAACGGTAATAGTTTGCAAGTCGCAGACCAACCGGCATCGCTGGTCGTGCCTAAAATGGGCGCTGGGGCATCCGAGATCGCTCCCGGCGGAAACTTTCTATAAGCAGATTCATAATTGTGAAGCGACAATGAAATCTGTTTGGTGTTGTTGCTGCATTGCATACGCCGCGCCGCTTCGCGAGCCGCTTGCACCGCTGGTAATAACAATCCAACCAGGATACCGATAATTGCAATCACGACTAGCAATTCAACGAGCGTGAACGCTGGACGACGGAAACGAGACATACCTACCTCCAAAGAAAAGAAACGTCACAGAAAAGAATCCAACTGAGATCTCAAAGTACGCTTTGATTAAACTTGTGTCAAGGCTTTGGTGCCATTTCCTGCCTGGTAAAGTACAGAATGGCGGATTTTTTCAAATATTGGTCGCTTGGAACGAATAGGATTCCTTGTCGATCAGTTGGTTTGCCAGGCGAGTCGTGCTTCCATCGACGCGAAGCCGATGGAGAGCTTTTGGAATCGAAAGGACGTGGCGTTGGATGATGTGGCTTCTAGCTGTTCAGTCTTGCTCCCACTGACCCAAGGTCTACACATGGTCAGTGGCGAGCGGTTCCGCTGGCGCGGTGTTTGCATGGACCCTTTTTAAGGCCACCGACCTTTTGTCTGTGGACCAATGACTGACTAGGCGACTATGCGTTACTTCGGACCAATGCTGTACAAATAGGTTGATGAGCGTATGTAAAAATGTCCTTGTGAGGAAACCATGGAAGCTTTGCAAACGCCCTCGACGGCGTTTCTGGCGATTTCGTCGAACTTGTTCCCGGGACGCAACACTAGCGTGACTCCTTCTTCGGAAAGAACGTAAATACGACCGTCAGCATAAACTGGCGAGGCGGAATGAACACCGCTAAGCCGTTCTTGCCACACGAGATCACCGGTTGCCTCCTCGATGCAGAACAGAATATTGTCGCGAGAAATGGTGTAAAGATAGGGTGCAACCAAAAGCGGTGACGCCAGCACGGGTACTCCCTTTTTTTGCTCCCAAGCGATGTGGGATTTGGTGATGTCGCCACGTCCACCCAAGCGAATGGCTCGAATCGTTGGCTCTTCAAACCCAGATGACGTGAAGATCATGCCATCGCCAATCGCGGGCGATGGTGTGACCCCCTCGCCTTGGCTGTAGATCGACCAGATTTGTTGGCCAGTTCGCGCATCAAAACCTTGCACCCTATCACCACCAGCACTGACCAACTGATTCTCACCGTCGACCAGGATTGGGGTCACATGGCCAACTCGAGATTCGCCGCGCCGGCCGGTCCACTTTACCATTCCAGTTGCTGTGTCCCATGCCAAAATTGCCGCTTCCCGCCATGGTGTCTTCCATCCAACTCGTTCCTCGTCACGACTGCTGCCATCGAAGGGCATGATTAATTGGCCATGAGCCAGGATGGGCGAAGCGCCCAGGCCATGCAAACTGTAAAACTTATAGTCGGAGTTTTTCCAAACAAGATTGCCACTGAAATCGAGAGCCACGGCGGTGCCATCGAAAAAGACGGCGTACACCTGGCGACCATCGGTAACCGGGGTTGGCGTCGCATAAGAATTCTGCTCGCGCATGCGTCCCGTCAATTGACGATGGACTTCTTTATTCCAAGCGATGGTGCCGTCGGTGCGATTAACACAGATGACGCGGCACGACTTACCGTCATCCTCGGCAGATGTCAGAAATACCCACCCATCGTAGACGATTGGCGACGACCAGCTGCTGCCGGAAATGGGTGTTTTCCAAAGCATATTCTCGCTCATCGACCACGACACTGGCAAATTGGTTTCACTTGATTTTCCTTGGCCAGCGGGGCCACGAAATTGCGTCCAATTGTCCGCCAGCGATACTTGCACAAGCAATACACAAGCGATGATAGGGTGAATAGTAAATTGAAACCGAGATGGCAACATGTTTGCTCCAATTCTCAACTGTAGGATGTTGACGGTGAAAACCAGGATGTGGTGCAGATAGTGTAGCATGCTCGGACGAGGGAGAGCTGATTCCACGAATGGCAAGAAAACGAGACGGCAATGCTAGGGACTATTTCAGATGGAGGACTAGCGAGAAAAATCGGGATCCCAGCAAAGCAAGTATGCCATCGACGACGGTCCCACATTCGCCAAATGCCGGAGCAACGTTTCGACGCACATGCTGCCGCTCGGGTGAAACATGCGGGCGGATCAAAAAAGCCTGGCGGGACCTTCGAACCTTGCGGCCTACCAGCCCCGCTCGGCCGGTTGTTCATTTGGCCAAATTTTTCTCGATTGCGAGCAACCTAAATCAATTCGACACGGGACGACTACCTGGACTTTAAACACTTAGGCACACTCTGAGTGCCTATCCGCCCCGCTCGGAAAGCAGAACCACCATCTGTTTGCCAACCGCTTCCGCGTACCGTTCGAGGGTCGCAAGCGTGGGATTGGCATCTTCGTTATTCTCAAGACGTGACAATGCCGCTCGATCTATTCCAGTTCGCTCATAAATGTCTGCGAGACTCAATCCCAACCTCTCGCGTTCGGCGCGCAGTGCCAATAACACTTTTCGCAATGGAGTTCCCTCCGAAGTTATACGAGTCAAGCTCTCTTTTGCCTTTCTCCTAATCTCAGGTAACTCTTTCGAAATTTCATCGCGAATCTTCGCATGACGCTTTCGTTCGTCGTCCGTCGCACTACGATGAATTCGTTTTCCGCGCTCTTTACTCATCTTTAGTCCTCAACGTCGTACGCAGTAACGGGATAAATTGTCACCTCGTCAATTTGTTCATACACGACGAGGATGTATCTTCCTTCAGAAGTAAATCCATAAACAATCGGCAAACCTGATGAACGGCTGACATCTCGATCAACCGGATTAAACATCACCTCCTCAACGTCTTCGGGCTTCAAACCATGTTCTGCTATGTGCGCAACATTGCCGTCAGGTTCCTCGTTCCAAATGAACTCGTAATAGGGCATCGAAATCCTTTCACTGTTGATATATGTTACAACATCTGGCATGCTTTGTAAAGCCCGTAGTGGCATCATTGTGGTACGTATTCTTTGTGTGAGTTGAGATCGAAAACTATACAATTCGAAAAACACGGGCGGATCAAAAAAGCCTGACGGGGCCTTCGAACCTTTCGGCCTACCAGCCCCGCCCGGCCAGTTGTTAATTTGGCCAAACTTTTCTCGATTGCGAACAACCAAAATCAATTCGACACGGGACGACTGCCTGGACTTACAGTGTTTGCGATCGGAGGTATCGATTTGTCGAATCTAAAACCGCTGCTAGAAACGGGAGCACGCCGAGTCGCAGTTAGCAAGGCCATCTGGGACGCGGAGTCGCCGCGGTGTTGCAGAGTCTTTTAAGCAAATCCTCGACAGTAATTTGTCATCATGACCATGATTATCGAAACAAAGCACGCATGCACAAGTTTTCGCACACAACTTGTTTAACCGCGTGCCCATCGGGCCGCGTTTTCCTCGCGAGAGCGCGGAGCGATGCCCACGCGGTTAAACGAAGAAAATTATGCATGGGTGCCTAAACAGAAATCGAGCAGCCTCCAGTCAGGCGACGATTCTAACTCGGCACAAAACGGCGGCATTCGTTCGTGCCGTCGGTTTTATGCCGAGGGTTCTGACCATCGGCCTAGGGAGACAGTAATGGTCCGCCGAGATAAACTCGGCGGCATTCATTCATGCCCTCGGCTTTATGCCTCATCTTTACCCACATTTCCAAGTAGTTTGAGTTTGTCTCGCATTGGCGTATGTCGTTGGCTGCAAAGCGTTTGCAAAATGCTTGCATAGTTGCGTCGTCTTGTTTTTATAGCATGTGCTGCGTTGATTGTGGAGGCGAGGGAGTGCCGAGACCTGCATACAATTTGGCGTTCGAATCCTCGGACGAATTCTTAAATGCATTTTCGAGATCATCTTGAGCCCACTCGCGATACTCCTTGAGTCCCTCGACCGCCGACACAAGGCTCGAGGGGTCTACCTTGAGCAAGCCATCGACTCGACTACTGGCTTCGGATTCTAGTTTTTCGACGCGCTTTTGCGAGATCAATGTCTCACGTTGTCGATCGATATAGCCCTTGGTGGTGACACCAATTCCTGCAAGAGCCGCGACAAGCAAAACCCCTAATCCAAGCCGAGTCAAATGCATGCGAGTCGCGGATCGCATCATGGATCGCTGCGACTCGGTCCAATGTTTTCGATCGGTGAGTCGACTGATGCCAAACCATTCGGTAAGCGTCGGCAACTGTTTTCCCTCACGTTTTGCATTCCAAGCGGACGTCCGTTCGTCGAGTTTTAGTTCTGCTCGACCTCGTTTTGTTTCACGTTGCTTGCGCGTTAGCCAATCGCGGAGGGAAGGGACGAGGTAGTCATGCGTGAGTTGAAACGAGGTGGAAGCGGACTCACCAGCAGGATTCTCGCTCCCCTCGCTCTGTACTCGGGGAGAAGGGTTGGGGGTGAGTGGCTGCGTTGGTTGGTGATTCCGCCCCCTCACCCCAACCCTCTCCCCCGGATGACCGGGGGAGAGGGAGTGAAGATTCATCCTGCTCTGATCGACGGGCGTGATCAGACGCAGTTCACTATCCAGAATTCGGATGAGGTCCGCGAAATCCTTTGGCCGACTTTCATAACCGGATGCTGCAAGCAATGCGTTGAGGGTACTGCTGTGACCTTTGATGTCCGATGTCCGTTCCGGCCTCTGGCAATAGCGATCGCAACACGGATCTCGCCGCAACTTGATGGTATCGATGCGCAGGGGGCGCTTCGGACGATGAAAAAGTCTCTTCCAGGAATGTTGCTCCGACCCCAGTCGTACCGCCGACTTCCTTCAGCGACTCAAGCGTCCAGGGTCGAGTCTTCATCATTTCGGCGAATAACGACAGACGCACAGAAATGACTTTATTTTCCTCGGCTAGTCCGCGTACCGATTCGGTAATAAACTGTTTGCGATCTTGTTTGTCCTCGTTGCCGTCCAATTCCAGTTTACCGAACGCGCGGCCAAAGGCTTTCAAAACTCGCTCGGCATGATCGATGTCAAACAGATCGACCGCAGCAGAGTTAGTCCGTTCCAACAAAGGTATATCTAGATCGCG
>JAYTVL010000002.1:0-36362 GCA_043744075.1 Pirellula sp.
GCAAAGCCAACCGTTTTTGGGTCGTATTGCCACGTTCGAAAGATATCGACGTCATAGAGCTCCGAGACGTGCCCGGTTAATACCATGCGTGCCCCTACCCACTCTTGCAAGAAATCGGCACCGTAAGCGGTTCCTGTCTCCTCCGGTTTCCATTCATAGTTGGGGGCGAAAAGCAAATAGACGCATGTGATACATGCAAAAACTAATAGTTGGAGCTTATTCGTTGGTCGTTGCATAAAGTTAGCTAGACCAAGCTGCCGTCACAATTTGCGACCTTATTCACGGTTCGCAAATAGGCTCGTTGGATCGTCAAGCATAGTTCGATGAGATCTTGCAGCATAGGAAGCAGTGACTCCCAGTCAGCAACAGCTTTGCGGTCGGCTTCGCTGGCTAGTTCCTGGATGATTGCTGCAATGACAGGCATATCGATCGTCTTGGCTATGTCTTGCAGTGTTTGCAGTCGCGACTTGAGCACGAGCGGGTTGCGAGAGTCGAAGCCATGAATGACTCGTTCTAGTTGGTAGCCGAGCATGATTGCATGTTTTTCGTTCATGTCCGATTCGATCGAGAGTCCTGATGGGCGCCAGCCCATAGGCGAGTCGGCAAATTTTTCGACTAACGTTGGATCGTAAAGTGTTCCCGACCCATTTCGAAGTATTTCAATTGCGACTTCGTGGCTGCATGGCGAGGCTGCTAATTCGGAAGTCATTGCATCGTAAGCGTTGACAATGGCAATTATTCTTGCTCCTAACGGAATGGCTTCTCCAGCGATTTCTCCCGGACCGCCGAACGCGGAAGCTTGGTACTTTAGGATGTTGAGCAAATCCTCTGATCGAAACGCTGTTTTTGCAATTTCTGTCCCAACTCGTATGTGCTTGGCAACCAACTCATCGTTCTGGAAATTCAGCGAATGGAGTAATGCAATGGAATCGGCATCTGGTGTTCCCACGACGCCAATGTCGTGCAGCATCGCGGCGATCTCAAGTGCATACAGATCGCCAACGGACATCAAGCCCCGAGCAAGTACAACGCTCATTTCTGCGACCCGATGCGAGTGCGCAGCTATGGTAGGAACACGATGCGACATCGCTGCGTTGAGAGTAACGACAGAATGGTACGAAATGGGATGTTCTTCGATTTCAATCGAAGAGAGTTTGGTCGCCTTCTTTCGTTCGGCCTCCAAAGCGTCGATCTCCATTTGCAAATTCCAACAACGGACAGCATTTCTGCCGCCATGTTTGGCCGCATATAGCGCGCGGTCTGACTGCTCGATTTGTGCTTGTAGGCTCGGAGCTCCAAAGTTGCTGCTGGATACGCCGATGCTAGCTGTGACTTTGTACGGAACTGCCAAATGCTCTTGGATACCAGCCCGGACACGCTCCGCCATCGCGACGCCTTCTTCGACCGTAGCCGATTCCATAGTGACACAGAATTCTTCGCCGCCGTAACGCGCAAGAATTGCATGGCTGCCAATCAGCTTCTGAACTGTTTTGACCAAGTCCTTTAAGACTGCGTCGCCGGCAGCATGGCCGTGTTGGTCATTTAGTTTCTTGAAATGATCAACGTCCAACATGATCGTGATGATTCCGCGATCACCTTGATTGCGTTCGGACCAATTGGCTTCGATACTTTCGAACAACGCCCTACGATTCAATGCGCCTGTTAATCCATCGCGCGACGCCAATTCATGCAGGACTTCGTTTTGACGTCGGATTTGCTCTTTGGACAATTCGAGGTCCGATAGTGCTTGCAAGAGGTCCATGCGTTGCGACTCCATCACCGTAATGTCTTCAAAGCTTATCAATGCTCCAGAAACGCATTCATCCCCGTCCAAGACCGGGGTCGCGTTTACCACAAAGCTAAGCTCTTTATCCTCTCCAACAGTCAAGTGGACTTTGACAGCCGTTTTTTGAGAGTGTTCTCGAAGAGCATAATCCCAGGGCCACTCGTCGTCGGTTTCGCGTCGCCAGGGTAATTGACTCAAGCTTTCACCAAGCAGATCATCCGTTCGGCGGTCAACACTCTTTGCAAAGGAATCGTTGACTAAAAGCATTTTGCCATCGGGGTCCAGAATAACAACGCCGCCAACAATGGTATCCAAAGTATTCCGCACACGCTTAGGAACCACGTTTTTGGGATCAAGAACCCTTAAACTTCGCGACAGGAAAAAGGAAAAACTGCCAAAGTTAAGTGCAAATCCAACCAATAGTAAAATCAACCACTTAACCAACGCTGGACCGATGCTTTGCGAAATAGGTTCAAACGCAATTTCTAGCTCGGCGAATGTCTTACCGCCTCGGTCTAAAGGAACACGTATTTGATTCACATTGGACGGCTCCTCGGGTTTAAGAGTCCAATGCCGATGGTGATCCGGACTGGCGTACAAGACCATTCCGTCGAACCGGATAATACTGAGGCTCTTGAGGTCGGCAGCTTGAATCAAGGCCGCTCGGCAGGATTTTTGAAGCCCGTTATTGTCCTTGTTGGATAGATAGGAAGAGCAACTCGCCGCCAATTGCCGGCTAATGTCTTGTCGATCCCGTTGCGTTTGGTTGTTTTCAAAAGGGATCATTCCTGAAATGCCGCCAGCTAACATCGGTCCAAACGACATGGTCGCAAGGATGATCGCCATTTTATAGGTGATCTTCAACCGAGGCATTAAAGGAAGTCCAGGAAAAAAGTTTGATACGCCTGCAATTTGTCGGAAGAACGAGTGTTTTCCGAACCCAATGGGGGTAGGCCAAGTTACTGTTGCTTTAATTTCGTGGCTCGCTAGTAAAGTGGCCCCAATTGCTCCGGTTAAGTTAACCGGGCGCGTAATAAAAACCTTTTAAGCGAATTTTTACGGCTATGCCGACTGAATCGAACGGTCGGGTATTCGACCTTTTTACAAAATTCCTGCTTAAAGCGACTTTGCCGCGAAAAGCAGTTTTTCCACCAGAGTGGGCTAGGTGTATTTAAGATCCCCCATATTGGAATGGCGCTAAGCGATCTGTTCACTTTCGTACCCTGGACGCTCGATAGTTGATGATAACCGAACTTCCGTAGAGGAAATCCATGCATGGATTGCCTGGGGTGTCGGCGCATGGAGGATCAGCGTGTTGAGTTTTGTGAGCATCCAAAAATCACTCGCAATTTCGTTAGCTGTGCTGACGTTGTGCTCGCGCGTCTTGATCGCTCAATCCAACCAACTGGACAACACTACTCAGGCTTCGGAAATACGCAGCTACAATTCACAGAATGCTTTACCATCCTATGGGGTAACAAGCGAAGAATTCGAACGTCTAGTTGGACTTCAGCCTCAAACAGCTCTTTTATCAGAGCCCCCTGCCAATTCGACCCCTCCGCCTGTTCTTTCGGTTCAGCCAGTTGAAAGTGCAAATCCAATGGAGCTTCGGTCGCCGTTTCCTGGCCACACAGAAAACGTTCTAATCGCTGGGCCACAACCTAATAATCCCACTGCCGATTTTGTGCAAACGATTCCCTATTGGCAACAGCATGGCGTCAAAGCCATTCTAACTACCGAAGGGAACAAAATATGCCAAGTTGATTTAGAACAATTGATCTGGCAGTCCATGCAGTACTCGCCAAGGGTTCAAAGCATACTGATTTCCCCCAAAATCCAAAGGACCGACATTGACTCAGCTCGTGGCGAATTTGATAGGCGTAGAATTGCAAGGACCAATTATCACGATACTTCGGATCCAGTTGGTAGCACCTTGACAACGGGTGGTCCGAATCGCCTTAACGAACAGTTTTGGGAAAATTCAATTGGCCTGCGCGACAACAATACTCTTGGTGGTAAAACGGAGTTGACGCAGATGTTCAATGCTCGCGACAACAACTCGTTGTTCTTCAAACCCAACAACCAAGCCGATACCAAACTCAGTCTCAATTACACTCAACCGCTCTTGAGAGGATCTGGAAGGTATTACAACACGTCCTCCATTCGCTTGGCTGGAATCAAAACAAATGAGTCCATCGCGAAAGCCAACAGAGAACTGCAAAATCATGCGATGGATGTTATCAATGTTTATTGGGAAATGGTATTGCACCGGTACTTGTTGCAACAGGCGCGGAATGGTCAAGAACGATTGAAGCAAATTAAAGAACATTTGCTCAACAGAGAGGGACGAGATTTAGTTCTAACACACGTCTCCAGAGCAAACTCAGCTATTGCGAATCAGCAAGCTCAGATTGTAACCGCGAAAGCCAATATAATGGGGCTGCAGGAATCGCTTCGTCGTCTAGTTAATTCTCCGGACCTAGATCAAGCGAATTGTTTTGAAATTGTTCCTTTGACAATGCCGGCGACCGAATTGCCGGTTTTTCCGCTTGAAGAAGAACTCCTCTCAGCCTTACATCATCGAGGAGACATTCTCGCCATTCAGGAAACGATCCAAGCCGCAGTGGTCCAACGGAAATTGGCCGCAAACGAGCTACGTCCACAACTGGATTTGGACACTAGCAGCTATATTCGAGGGTTGCGAGGCAATAATCAATTCTCCCAAGCCTACGGAGATCAATTCGCGGAAGGGCGACCAAGCATTGCGGCCGGATTGACCGGAATTCGTCCGGTGGGAAATCGAACTGCAAAAGCGAATTTAACTAGTCGTGAGTTGGAGCTCGCAAAACTTCAACTCGACTACAAGAATGAACTCAATAAAGCGCGGGCCGATATTATCTCAGCGATCTTTAGTGCGCAAGCAACATATGAAACGACGTTAGCAGCAATCGAGGGTACTTTTGCTTCACGAGATGAGGTGAACGGGCAAAAGGACCGATTCGAGACATATTACGGGGAAACCCCATCGATTAGCGTTATTCTCAATGATCTGCTGGATGCAGAAAATCGCTTAATCGCTTCCGAAAACTCTTGGGCAACCAAACAGATTCAACATATGTTGGCGCTGGTCAAGATCAAATACGAATCGGGAACGCTCATGGCGATAACCGCCGAATGAGCGAGGAAAAAGGAGGTTGCGTTATTTGCCACCGATTGCGTTAACCAACATGGATGTGAGACCCGACGTATAGTCGTTTTGATTATCCCAAGCCCACATGTTTCGCATCAAGTCAGACACCAACAAACCACCCAATCCCATCAGCAAAAGAATTCCCATGAGCAAGAGAACATCGGGAGTACTGTAGGGAGTCTCTGGAACACCACGCAGCCCAGCAGCCATCGCACCGCTCGCCAAACCAGCTTCCTCGCCAAAGCCGTCTCCGCCGAATCCGCCCTGCTCGTCAATCGGATCAAACCCACCAATACCACCACCATCGGGAATAGCGCCGAACTCGCTTGAATCCTCAAGCTCGATTACCTGTGAACCACTATCGTCATCTACCTCGATACCACCACTTGAAGGTGTCAGCTGGAATTCTTCGCCTTGTTGGAAATCGACCAATGCGCCGCTGCCCAGACCACTAATTCCACTTGCAGAACCAGCACCCGAACCGCCCTTTACCTCACCTCCGAGGTCAAGTCCAGAAATACCTGTTCCGGCAAGATCAAGTGGTTCATCTTCCAAAGACAAACCGCTATCCGAAGGACTCATCAGATTGATCCCACTTTCAGAAGCGAGTCCTACTCCGGAGTCTGAACCCAATACAAGGTCATCTTCATCATCGTTTGCCAATTCCAGGTCCGAACCGAGACCAATATTACCGCTATCGGAATCTGCCACATTCTTTTTGTCACTGGTAACGTTCAAACTGCTCGCATGACCGGAGTCTTCACCGAGCAGATTCAATTCGCTACCGAGTTCTACTTCACTGCCTGAACCGCCTTCTTTTTTAAGTTGGATATCCGAAAGAGCGCTCGTGCTCTTCTTGCCTCCCGCCTTCTCTTTATTAACTCCGTCAGAGCCGGGTTTTCGATTCACCAAACGGACACCGCTGCCACTCTTAGGATCAGGAACCAATGCGACGTCACTGCCTGTTCGTTCTTCGTCATCGGCGAGGTTTAGGTCGCTTCCGAGCGTCAAGTCGCTATTGCCTGAGCCACCAATCGTTGGCCCACTTTTGCTGCCAGATGGACCGACTTGCTTTTCCGACACGAGTATGGATGAACCGCCAGCCTCTTCGTCCAAAGCGTCCCCGTCCAACTCCGACTGGACGCGTTCAATTTCCTCGGTCTTAAATTTCCACGAACTTCCGTCTCGATAACCAAATATTTCGCCCCTGGATCGCATCTCAACGAGTTCGTCGGGAAGAATGCCGAGAATCTTTGCGGCTTCGTCGAGCGATACGTAGTTTGCCATGCCGACCGTCACTTGAAAGTAGAGAGAACAAAACGAGGAGAATTTCTAAGATCTTAGACTAGTCTACTCAAAGCCTACATTCCAGTCACGCCTCAAGAAATCATGAACCACAAGTTATGTTGAAATGCTCGCCCAGCGGGGAAAAGTAGGAAGACGCCGAGCATAACGATTGTCCGGGTCCTTTGATTTCAATGACAAACGGCGAATTTGCCTGATTTAGGTTTCTTCCCCCGCCGAAGTACGGAATTTTTTCCCTTTCAAGCACCGAAAGCATATCCTCGATGCCCGCTGGGCCGTAATCCATTGAGTGCTTGTTAGCCAAACTCGCTTCCAAATTAGTCGGTTCAGTACTCAAAAGATACCGAAAAATGAACTTGTCTGTGTTTAGGCGTCGACTTCAAGATCGCTTTCGGGAACGCAAACGCAGGGGAGTATTTCACTTGAATGCAATTCAAACTGTGGTTTCCTTGTATACCTGACTTTACCCCTCAGGAGTTTTATTGCGCAACTTCCACAAGCGCCAGTTCGGCATCCACTCGCAAGTGAAACACTGTTTTTCCCTGCACAAGCAAGGAGATTTTGGTGGCTCAATTCAAATCTAGCGTTCGCTCCAGACTGTCTAAAAAGAATATTGTGCTCAACGGTGTCGGTTATTGCGGCTGAACCCTTTTCGGATTGCTGAAATAGTTCGAAGAATATGGACTTGGATTTAATGCCTGCGTCCAACAATTCTATTCGAATGCGATCCTGCCATTCCTCGGGCCCGCACAAGTAGAAGTCGCTATGGCTCAACGCACCGGGATGCCGAAGCAAATCGGTAGCTTGAAACTTGCCTTCGAAAAACATTCCATTTGGCGACCTTCGAACACCCTTTGGAAAACGGCTGATCCAGATGTTCATGGAAACCTGTGGGTGTCTGGCAGCAAGACTCGCTAGAGAATCTGCGAAAGGCATATGCGCCACGTCCCGAAACTGGGCAAAGCAGTGAATGGACGCGCAAGGTCTTCGGATCGATTCCATCAGCATTGGCAATATGGGTGTTATGCCAATCCCAGCGCTAACACATACAACATTTCGATCTGCGGAAGGATGCAAATAAAAGGAGCCTGACGGCCCGCGAACTTTCAAAATATCCCCCGCAGCAATTTCGTCGTGTAGCCAACGGCTCACGCTTTCCGGCTGTGCGGAAGATTTCTTTACCGAAATTCGCCAGTGGCCTGCCGTGCAATCATCGGACAGAGTGTAGCAACGAAAGCAACTTGCAGAGTCAGTTTGCTTGCTGCGTTCCACTAAAATGTGTTGACCTGGCAAAGCGGCAGGTAAAGGCTCGTAATCTTGGTCAACGAGGTAAAGCGAACGTACATCCTCCGATTCCTTAACGACTTTAACGACCATCACCTCTCGCCACTTTGCTTGCCGACGGCTAAAGGAAAGGTCGATGTAGGTCTGTTTAAGCCTGCCGAAGAGCTCTTGATTTGCAGCATGTTCTGCGGAAAGTCGCCGTTTGTTGGTTTTGCGATTTTGAAGTGTATCCGAAAAAATTCCGAAACCAACCTTTAGCAAAACAACGCTTAGGTAGACTGTGAATGATAGTATTGCAATGTGGATTGGCTGGATTGGCTGCATCGCAAGAAATACCGTTGACGGTAATATTTGTAAGGAACAGTCCCGATTTAACTTCCGCATCCAATTTTAAGCGGCAGGGCGCGAGCCCTCCGGTATAGCGACACCGGACGGCTCGCGCCGTTCCGCTAAAACGGGAATCTATTTCGGGACCGTTCCAAAGTCTTCCAGGCAGTCGGTTTGACTCCATTCAATTAGGACTTCGGATGCGAATGAGGACTCAGATTAAACTGAATTCTTCGTTTCACAGTTTTTGTTGCACGGGCTAGTCTTTGCTGCCATAACCTGCGATAACTGGAATGATCTAACCTCCCATCAGAAGCGATCTGGACCTGACCCGACGGCCATGAATGACCTAAACCAGCCAGACGACTCTCTCAGCGTGGAAGAAAAGGTAGAGCATTGCCAAGCAATTATCGGCTATCGATTTCGCGATCCAACGATTCTGCTGTCCGCCTTAACGCACTCCAGTGTCGCAACTACGCGCACCGAATCTAATGAACGGATGGAGTTTTTGGGCGATTCCATACTTGGAATGGTTGTCTGCGAGCGGCTATTTCATTCGTACCCCGAGTACTTGGAAGGCGAGTTGACGAAAATCAAATCTGTGGTCGTCTCCCGGCGAGTTTGTGCGAAAATTTCTCGCCACTTAGCGTTGGATAGTTGTTTGATCGTAGGGCGTGGCATGCTGCGGACAGGAATGCCCCGATCTCTGTTGAGCGATGTTTTCGAATCGATTGTCGCAGCAATTTTTCTCGATGGTGGAATTGAGATGGCTGGAAAGTTCATTCTGGAGCATATGGAGCCTGAGATTCGATTGACTGCTGACGGCCATAGCGGCGGGAATTACAAATCCTTGCTTCAGCAACTTGCTCAGAAGGACATGAAAGGGACCCCAGTCTATCGGTTGGTCGACGAATGCGGGCCAGACCACAGTAAGCACTTCCAAATTGCCGCAGAAATCACGGGCCGAAGATTTGCTCCAGCCTGGGGCCGGAACAAAAAGGAAGCGGAACAAAGAGCTGCCGGCAACGCACTTTCGCAGCTACGCGGCGAAGACGCGCCATACACAACAATGTAGTTTGGCGTTCAACGAGTTCTCGTTGTAAGGTATTGCTGCGAAAGACAGTTTAAATGCAGGCTGTTTTCTCATCGACCTGCCTCAATCGTCCTGCCAAATCCAGCAAATCAGAATCCATTTTTTATCGTCGGGCACCCATTGTTTTGCCGTAAGCGAGGGATTTTGTTGATGGTCCCTCGCTAATGGGTTGTGAATAATCCGGGCTACGAAGTTCCATTTCGTCGCAGCGAAATCGAATACAACAACGTAATGGCTCCGGTCGCAAGTAGTGACCAAGGAAACCATTCCGACGGTCTAAAAACCCTATCGACAGGTTTTTGAACTGGCGGCGCGAAGAGACCGCCAGACTGCTGTTGAATCTGGATTATCGGATCGTCCAAAACGCCAGCGACCAAAACAGCACTATCAATCAAAAGGCACTCAATGCCCATGATGATTAAGACTATTCCAATTGCACAAAAAAATGCTCGCCACATGGTATTTGGTCGAATCAAAATTCGAACACCTGATTGAGTCCTTAACCGTACCTTTATTCGCATGCGATCGCTCGCACTCTCGGTTTCGGCTTCCTATCTTTCGAAACAGAACTTCGATTTCGTTTTTTTCGAACCTTTGCAGAGCACGGGAGTGCATTTTTGTTGTTCATCGTGAAATAGGAAAAGATGGAAATGACGGAAATACCATCATCCCTCGCCGAATTTGGCAGAACAATGAGGGCAGAACAATGAAAACTCTTGTTTGACTTTCAAGGCACAACTTTCCAGTTGCCAACGGATAGCTTTCCCCCGCCATCTCCCTCTTAAGTTAATCGAGATTACAGTATTCGACGGTATGATTGCTTGGTTCATCTGCCTCTAGTATAATTGGCCGGCTTACCTTTTTTTGACTCCAATTATGGGAAGAACCAATGTCGAGACCAACCCGCCGTCAGTTTATTCAAAACACTTCGGTCGCCAGCGCCGGATATTTCGTGGCCGCTGGCACACGCACAGCGATCAGTACCTCGCCGAATGAAAAACTTAATGTTGCCTGCATCGGTATCGGTGGCAAAGGAGGAAGCGACTCGGAAAACGCTGCCAAGTTTGGAAACGTCATTGCAATGTGTGACATCGATCGAGATCGACTGGATGCAAAAGCAAAAGTAAAAGAGTTTTCAAGCGCCGAAAAGTTTACTGACTTCCGCGAGCTATTCGCTAAGTACGGCAAGAACCTCGACATCGTTACCATCAGCACTCCGGATCACATGCACGGTCCCGTCACTTTGGCTGCGATGCGACTTGGTGCAAGTTGCTATACACAAAAGCCATTGACTCGCACTATCTATGAAGCGAGGCTTTTAGCGAAGGTAGCAAAAGAAACGGGAGTCTGTACGCAGATGGGCAACCAAGGAACCGCCCTTGATTCGTCTCGTGAAGCTATCGCACAATTGAAATCAGGAGTTCTTGGAACACTCAAGGAAGTTTACGCTTGGTCGAATCGTCCGGTATGGAATCAAGGACCAGGTCGACGAATGAACATGGCAAAATTTGCAGCAGAGGCATACAAAGAAGATCCGGCAGCAGCTCCTGAGATCGTTGGTGCCAAACATATAGAAATTGTTCGTAAACTAGAGCGGTTGGATTGGAAGAGTTGGATTGGCGTCGCTGAGGATAGAGAGTATTGGCCTGGTCACTATCATAGTTTCGAATTTCGCGGATGGTGGAATTACGGAACCGGTGCCTTGGGCGATATGGCCTGCCATCAGTTAACCGTTCCATTCGCGTCCTGCGGTCTTCGTGACCCGATCTCCGTAGTCGCAAAAACGAGTGGACATGACTTCGACAGTTTCCCCGCAAGCTCGGTCATTAAGTTTGAGTTCCCAGAAACGAAAGAGCGACCTGCCATCCCGTTCTGGTGGTACGATCGCAAAGGAAACAAGCCTCCTACTGAAGTCTTTGCGAAATGGGGAATAGACAAGGTCGCCGACAGCGGAGTATTCATCATTGGTGAAAAGGGAGCGTTTTACAGCTCGGACGATTATTGCGGCAAATACGAACTCAAAAAGGTCGACAAGGTAAACGTTGACTTTGAGAGGGCAGAAAACAAAGGCAGTAATGATACAAACAATATGTACGAATTGTTCCGGGCAAAAACGGCTGGCGACCCTATGATTTGCAAGTCGAATTTCATTGAACGTGCCGGCCCACTGACCGAAACAATTCTGCTTGGAAACCTCGCTGTTTGGGCTGCTGCGAAAGGCGGAAAAGATGGCGAAATGGGTGAGTGGGGTGAAAAGGTCGAATGGGATGCCAAGAATCTTGTCGTGACTAACCTTCAGTCACTCAAGACCCCTGGTGTTGCTGACTTGATTAAGCCGAATTATCGAGAAGGATATCGACTCGATTAGGTTTCGAGACGTCGATCAAAATATGGGCCGCAAACCGTGGGCTAGCGCCCTTCGGCTAATCAGCCGCAACGCAGGGGAGTAGAATCGCTACTCCCCTGCTTTCTTATTTGAAGTAAAGGATGTTCGTTATGAGTACTTGTTCAATATGGCGTCGAGTGGTTGCGATCTACTTGTTTTCAATCATCTTCGCAATTGCGGGAGTCTGTGCTGGCAGCTCTTTAGTTTATGCGGTTCAGGCACCAGAGTCGCCGGCAACGGCCAAGTCCGAGGATGTTGGTTCTGCAAAGAAACGCATTGATGCACTTGGACCAACGGCCAAATTTGCAATGGTTGGCGCAAAACTAACGGAGATCACGATCCTTGATGGATCTCTTCTAGCCGCTGATGACCTCGCTCTGTTTGGTCGATTAACCGACTTGCAAAAACTGCAAATCTATAATTGCAGAACTCTCAACTCAGCAATGGTGTCGCATCTGAGTGGTCTCAAGGACCTCAACTCCCTAGCACTGACAAATACCATCCTTGACGATACCGCCGTTGAAACGATCGTTAAATCCTTTCCAAAACTTACCGCGTTGGATCTCTCCTCCAATGCGAACATGTCGAGCCAAGTTCTCAAGCTGATCTCAGAATTGACGGGTCTGCAACAGTTATCTCTATTGCAAAACAAATTCAACGACGTCGGGACTCGTAGACTTTCTAAATTACAGGATCTGCGAGTGCTCGATCTCCGTGGAAACATGCAGGCCGGTGATATGACACTGGATGTCATCGCGGGCCTTCCGAAGCTAAAGGCACTCAAACATCGTAGTACAGCC
The DNA here is from genome assembly GCA_043744075.1 of Pirellula sp. Classification (GTDB taxonomy): domain Bacteria; phylum Planctomycetota; class Planctomycetia; order Pirellulales; family Pirellulaceae; genus JBKCUI01. The sequence goes on from JAYTVL010000002.1 coordinate 12,172, forward strand.
GTTTCCGACTACGGCATGCAGCACCTTTCTCGAAATGCCGCGATTGAAAATCTGTTGATCCAAGATTTTGTTATCACGAATCAATCAGGCGAACATCTGGCGAAGCTCAAGAAGCTCACACAGCTAGAAATCTTCCGATGCCAAGGCTTCGGTAGTGACGGAGTTTTGGCTTTAAAAGGCCTTAACCTACAGAGACTAACATTGCGAGATTTGCCCGCTGTCGATGATTCTGCTTTGGAAGTGTTTAAAGAACTGCCGAAACTTCGTCGCCTCTATCTTCACGAACTAAGTGGGGTTAACGATAGCGGCTTGACGAACCTGTCAGCGCTTAGCGCTCTTGAGCTACTCGATATTTGGAGTGTTCCCCAGATGACAGATGCGACCATCGACGTGATTGCTAAATTGCCGAATCTGAAAGAATTGTCAATTCGCTCTAGTGCTGTGACCGATGCGGCCATTGATAAACTGATCGCGATGCCAAAGTTGCAAACTTTGACCTTCAAGGAGAATGGCGAAGTGACCACCGCAGGCCTCAAGAAGTTAACGAGCAAGAAATGGACCAAGCTCGATATTGGTTCTTCGTCCGGTTCGGGTGAAGAATAAAATTGGGAAGCTAGTTTTGTGATTCATGCCTATTCTTCACTTTGACATCGCGAAAGAACTTTATGAAATATTTTCTCATGGCTCTAACAATCACTGCGCTATGGTTGCCTGCAGTAGCCGTTGACGACTCGCAAATTCTTGCTGTGAAGGCCGCCGACGAAAAGCGGGTTGCAGCGATGAAGACTCCCGACCGCGTGCGTTTAGATGCCATCTTTTCTGATGAGCTGCGTTATGCTCACTCGACAGGCACGCTGGATACGAAAGCATCGTTCATCGACGTACTTGTTGCTGGCAAGACCAAGTATATCGACTATGTCTATGAAGATCGCAATTTCACTTTCCCGGCCCCTGGCATCGCCTTAATGTCAGGTAGGGCGCGCGTCAAGGTATCGACAGCAACGGGCGAGGCTGAAAACCTACTCAGCTTCCTTTCCGTTTGGCGCGAAGAAAAAGGCCAGTGGCGGTTCCTCGCTTGGCAATCCTGTAAGATTCCTCCTCCAACTACAACTCCTTGAACGTTACCAATCAATTACTTGGGTTCGGCGGCGTCGCGTGCTTTGCGTGCACGTTCAACCCGTTCCTTTTGCTTGGCGATTTCGACATCGAGTTCAGCAAGCTTTAGCTTCAATTCTTGAGGATAGTCAGCGGTCGTTAATTGTGGTGAGCCTGACGACTTCCCCACCTTATCTAGTAGCTGAGCCTGGGCTTCGGCTGCCGCCACGGCCCGATCGAGTGCGTCATTTGGGTTGGTTGGGATGCTTTGCTTGCCGGCGGATTCCAATGAATTTACGGCCGATTTGAAAAGATCCGATTGAGCTTTTTCAGCATACTCGGCAATCAGAGCTTTCCGCTTGCCTTCGAGATTATCCAACGTTTGCACCTCTCCATTATAAGTAACCACCAAGTCCGAGTAGGACGCCTTCTTCGTTATTCTTATTTCGGCTGGCTCACAGCCGAGTCCGCAAAGCACAAATAGGGTCAATAGAATTCTTGAATTCTGTGAGGATGTCATTTCTAATTCCGATTCAAAAAAGGTTTGTTCCAGTGAGTGCACGCTGATACATGACTCCAATCCGGAATTGTAATCTATCCAACCAATTCGAACGACTGGTTAGAGGCTGTGAATTTATAGTACCCGTCACACTCCGTGTGACGTCCGCAGTTCAAAAACCTTTGGTTTTTGAGGCAACGTCACTCGGAGTGTGACGGATACTTTCTTCGGATTCAAAAGAATCACAGCCTCTCAAAGCGATTGGGATGTAAACTCAAGATACGAGCGATGAGCGTGGATTTGAGGTCCAACGCAATTGACACTTCACACGCCCTTCGTACCTCGGAGCGTGCCACCCAATTTACACGTAGATTTCAAGCTGCCCCTCGCCTAATGACTTGGTTCGGGACGCCAGACTGGGCCAAACAATAATCGCCTAAACGTTGGTTCTGGCATCAACGGAGACTGGGCTTTTGCGAACCGAAATAACGCTATACTGATGGAACCAATTCATCTCTCGCTGTACAAGGTTTTTCCTATGTCGTTCATACTGGCTCTTGACCAAGGCACCACAAGCTCGCGAGCGATACTTTTCGGTCACAATGGTGCCATCGAACGAGTAGTTCAAAGTGAATTCCGTCAAATCTATCCTCAAAACGGCTGGGTAGAACATGATCCCGAGGAGATTTGGACTTCACAAATCGCTGTTGCAAGAGAGGCGATTTCGTCTGGGCAAGTCTCGGCATCCGACATTGCGGCTATCGGCATCACGAATCAACGCGAGACCACTGTTGTTTGGGAACGAGCGTCCGGCAAGCCTATCTACAACGCTATCGTCTGGCAAGATCGAAGAACTGCTGACATCTGCGATAATTTGCGACAGGAAGGCCACGCGGGGCTTATTCAAGAGAAGACAGGACTTGTCATTGATGCGTATTTCTCCGGCACAAAAATTCGATGGATACTTGATAACGTTTCTGGCGCTCGAGCCAAAGCCGAACGGGGAGAATTGGCTTGTGGAACGATCGACACATGGTTGATGTGGAAATTGACCGGGGGCAGGCTCCACGTTACCGACCCAAGCAACGCATCGCGAACCATGCTATACGATTTGACAACGTGCCAATGGGACGATCAGCTGCTCGCATTGTTGAATGTTCCTCGTTCGATACTCCCGTCGATTCGATCGAGTAGCGAAGTCTACGGCGAAACTGCGACCGGAGTTTTTGATCGGACCATTCCTATAGCTGGAATCGCTGGCGATCAACAGGCCGCGCTATTCGGTCAAAACTGTTTGAAGCATGGTATGGCAAAGAACACCTACGGGACGGGTTGTTTCATGCTCATGAATGTTGGGGACAAGCCGCAAATTTCCAAAAATCGACTGCTCGCGACCCTGGCTTGGAAGCTAGGTCCGAACGTACCCGCTCAGTTTGCTTTGGAAGGGAGCGTCTTCATCGCTGGTGCGGCGGTTCAATGGTTGCGTGATGGCTTGGGCATCATACAGTCCTCCGCAGAAGTCGAGACGTTAGCAGCCAGCGTTCCAGACAGCGGAGGTGTCTTTCTCGTTCCCGCATTTGCTGGACTCGGGGCACCCCACTGGGACGCATATGCACGCGGTACCATACTCGGCATCACTCGGGGGACAACCAAAGCCCATATTGCTCGCGCGGCTCTCGAAGGGATCGCCTATCAGGTTGCTGATGTCCTGGATGCCATGCAGTCGGACTCAGGGATCGGCATAAACCAGCTTCGCGTCGACGGTGGCGCTGCGGCCAATAACTTGCTCATGCAGTTTCAAGCGGACATCCTTCAAGCACCAGTGGTCCGGCCCAAGATCATTGAAACGACGGCTTTGGGGGCCGCTTTCTTGGCTGGCTTGGCAGTCGGTTTTTGGAAAAACCATTCTGAAATTGAGTCGATCTGGCAAGCTGATCGAGTCTTCGAACCTGCGATGAAAGCCAGTGAAGTGATTTTCCGGCGGCAGCGTTGGAAACAAGCCCTCGAACGTTCTATGGAGTGGGAACAATAGAGGAATGTCGCAGAGTCACCATCGCGACGAGCATCTTTCAACCGCATTGAACCGCACACTGCCCTGGGACTTGATCATCATCGGAGGTGGTGCGTCAGGCGTTGGAGCTGCGTTGGATGCTGCCGTTCGCGGAATGTCGGTGGTATTACTCGAAGCATCCGATTTTGGCAAGGGAACATCGAGTCGATCGACTAAGCTGATTCACGGTGGAGTTCGCTACTTGCGGCAAGGTAACTTCTCTCTCGTTCGGGAATCACTCCGTGAGCGAAGCCGATTACTTAGGAACGCACCGCATCTCGTGCATCCGCTCGATTTTATCCTGCCCTGCCGCAATCTTGTGGAAACGTCTTTTTATTGGATGGGTATGAAATTCTATGACCTGCTGGGTCAAGGTGGCGAATTTCCGGGATCTAGCTGTCTTTCAAAAGACCAAGTTTTGAAGGAATTGCCAGCGCTCTCTCCAATGCATTTACGTGCTGGGATATCATACAGCGATGGTCAGTTTGACGACTCTAGGCTATTGATTAACATGGTTCAAACCGCCGCAGAAAAGGGAGCCATTCTAATCAATGGCGCTCGAGTTATGGAGCTGACAAAGAGCCAAGGGACTCGACTAAATGGTCTTTCGTTTCGCGATGAAGAAACCGGTCTTATGCATCAGCTTCGAGCCAAATGCATTATCAACGCGACTGGTCCGTTTTGCGATGCGATTCGAAAGCTAGATCGATCGGACGCAAAACCGCTCGTGGCGGCTAGCCAAGGCATTCATCTTGTATTGCCAAAGGTTTTTTTCCCTAGTGACTCGGCTTTGATTGTACCCAAGACACGGGACGGTCGTATCATGTTCATCATCCCGTGGCACGGTCACGTATTACTTGGTACTACCGATACGCCGATACCAAACGCTACAGAGGAGCCGAGGGCCATTGACCATGAGGTTGACTTTCTGTTGGATACGGCTGGAGAGTATCTTCGCATTCCGCCCAGTCGAAGTGACTGTTTGAGCATTTTTGCAGGAATTCGACCGCTCGTCACAGGCAATCATGGCAAATCAACAGCATCGCTTTCTCGTGATCATACTATGGAAGTTTCGTCGTCAGGTCTATTAACGATTGCAGGTGGAAAGTGGACGACTTACCGTCAAATGGCTGAGGACTGCATCGACCGGGCGATCGAATCTGTCGGTTTTACGAGCCGACCTTCAGCGACGCACGAACTCCGACTCCATGGCTGTCCATTGGAAAGTACCGTAACAACCGATGCTCGCTTTCAGGTGTACGGGACGGATGGTCCGTTGATCGAACGACTGATTCTTGAAAAACCTGAACTTGGAGAACGACTGCATCCGGATTTGCCAATTTGTGGAGCAGAGGTCGTATGGGCCGTTCGACACGAGTGGGCGAGAACGATCGAAGATGTGCTTGCTCGTCGCAATAGAGCGTTGTTCCTAAATGCTAGGGCTGCAATAGCGATGGCACCGACGGTTGCTCGATGGATGGCCGAGGAACTGAACCGCGACACAGAATGGCAGTCGGCTCAAATTCTCGCCTTTGAACAAATTGCCAGAAACTTTGTGCCTTAGCTCGTTGGAATGGTCGGAAGCCTAACTGATTATTGTAGGATTATCGTATGGCGGGCTGCCGCCTGTCCTTAATTGCAAGACAGGCTCTTAATTGCAAGACAGGCTGGCGGCATCGATCACAACATGGGCCGCAAACCGTGGGCTAGCGCCCTTCGGCTAATCAGCCGTAACGCGCTAGCGTCCGGTTCAGCCCGACTTTTGATCGACGCCCAGGTTGGCAGCCTAAACTACGAAGAATTGCAAGAAACCTCACTTACTAAAAGGTTTATTAATGTCCGATTTCGTCGCTGAATTCCTGGGAACCATGATCCTGATTATTTTAGGGAACGGCGTGGTTGCCAACGTTGTGCTTGCCAAAACGAAAGGCAATGGTGCTGGTTGGATCGTCATTGCGGCAGGTTGGGGTATCGCGGTTTTCGTAGGTGCACTATGCAGTGCGAAGGCGAGCGGTGCCCATCTCAATCCAGCCGTAACCCTTGGGCTTGCCGCTGCTGGCAAGTTCGAGGCGACTAAGTTGTTTGGTTACGTTTTTGCACAGATGCTCGGCGCCATGGCCGGAGCAGCGGTTGTCTATGTTTTTTATCGCGCGCACTTCATGGTCACCGACAATGCGGATGACAAGCTGGCCTGTTTTTGCACAGCGCCGAACATTCGTGGTGCCGCGCAAGCGATGTTTTGTGAAGCGATTGGAACGTTTGTGCTTGTCTTTGCAATACTTATGAGCGAGTCTGCGACGTTCGAAAATATGATAGGCCATGACAACGCGAAACCGCCCACTCTTGGTCTTGGCTCGCTTGGGTTGGTGCCGGTTGCATTGTTGGTTTTTGGTATCGGACTTTCGCTTGGGGGAACGACAGGTTACGCCATTAATCCGGCACGCGACCTTGGCCCGCGGATCATGCACCACTTGCTACCGATACCTGGCAAGCGCGATAGTGATTGGGAGTATGCCTGGGTCCCAGTCGTCGGCCCTTTAGTAGGGGCATTAGTTGCAGCAGCGTTGTTTTTAATTGCGACATAACGTGCGGCGGATACAAAAATACCAATGGTATATTCTAATCTGCCGCTCGCCTGAGAGGCAATGACTGGCTCATAATACCCGCTGGATTGACAGCGACTCGAACGAATGATTAAATTATCAAGCAATCCTGAGCTGTAAACCTGTAAACCTTGGCAAGCGATTTTCACCGCATCTTAGCTCGCGATACTCTGCCCTCTCCATTTGTTCGTTAAGCTATTTGCTTACATTTTGTTTCGTTTCGATAGAAAGTAAAATCTCATGAAGTTCGTTCGTTACCAAGATTCATCGAGCAAGTCGTCCTATGGCTGTCGTCATAGCAATGGAACGATAACACGCATTGAGGGTGACATTCTTGGCTCGTTTAAGGATTCGGGCGAAGTGGTCACTTTGGCCAAACTGCTCGCTCCAATCGAACCTCGCGACATAATCTGCATCGGACTCAATTATCGCAAGCACGCTGCCGAGGGAAACAAACCTATTCCAGAGTATCCAGTTGTGTTCATGAAGAACCTAGGCACATTACAGAACCCAGGCGATCCGATTATCCTTCCGACGCGATTGCGCAGCGACGAAGTTGACTACGAATGCGAATTGGCCGTCGTCATCGGACGCGAGTGCTACAACGTGCCCAAGGAACGTGCACTGGAGTACGTTTTGGGCTATACCTGTGCAAACGATGTAAGTGCCAGGGATTGGCAAATTGAAAAAGGGGGTAGTCAGTGGTGCCGCGGAAAGACGTTTGCTACATTTTGCCCTCTCGGGCCATGGATCGTCACGCCAGATGAGATTCCCAGTCCGAATTCGCTAACGATTAAAACAGTGCTCAATGGACAAACGATGCAGGATTGGAACACGAACGACATGATTTTCGATGTGCCGACTCTGATCGAATTCCTGAGCGGCAGCACACGTTTGTTGCCGGGCACCGTTATTCTTACAGGCACGCCACACGGCGTCGGGGCAGCACGCAAGCCACCGGTTTTCCTCAAGGCAGGCGATACTGTCACGATCGAAATCGGAAGCATCGGATCATTGACGAATCCGGTTGTAGATGAGGCGTGAATGGCCACTGCCCCCATGACCAACAACTCCTATCAAATCCCACCCTGGGAAACGGCAGATCTGCCTGAGCCCAAACCGCTCTCGTGGCGGAACTGGGCAAGTTTCATCGGTCCAGGCATTGTGATGATGGGGATTCAAATTGGGGGTGGTGAATGGCTACTCGGTCCAACGGTGACGGCCAAGTTTGGTGGTGGGCTGATGTGGATCGCGACTGTCGCGATCGTGTTGCAGGTTTTTTACAATCTCGAATGCGGTCGATACGCCCTCTATTGCGGTGAGCCAGTTTTTACGGGATTCATGCGGATGCGCCCTGGGCCGATGTTCTGGGTCGGTGTGATGTTGACGCTCAATATTTCTGCTCTGGTGCCTGGTCTTTCGACTCATGGAGCCGCGTTGATTGCGTCGCTCATCCTCGATCGACCGCCTACACTAGCGGATCGTGGGCTGATCACTGTACTTGCTTATGCATGCTTGCTGGGAGTGACGTTGCCTATCCTTATGGGTGGCAAGGTCTATAACATGCTGCAAATCGTGATGACCGCCAAGGTTGCGATCGTTCTGGGCTTCTGCTTAATCATCGGCGTAACCTGCGTTAGTCCAGCCAATTGGTGGAGTGTATTTAGTGGCTTTGTGAAATTTGGCAATGTGCCTATTAGCGACGGGCAAGGGGGCGAAGTCGTAACGAATGCTGTTTCCCACGTTTTGAATCATGGCGAATGGCCGACAGTCTCAGTGGCGAGCATTGTGATGTTGGGAGCGTTTGCTGGGTATGCAGGGGGTGGCGGTTTATCCAATTCGACCTATAGCAATTTCGTACGCGACAAAGGCTGGGGAATGGGGAGCCAGGTTGGGGCCATACCAAGTGCAGTCGGCGGTAGAAGTGTGGCGCTAAGCCATGTGGGAAAAGTCTTCGCGTTGACTGCTGACAATCTTCGTCGTTGGAAAGGCTGGTGGCGATACGTGCTTACCGACCAAATTCTGGTATGGGCGCCGGGTTGTTTCATGGGGATGGCACTCCCGGCGTTGATATCCATGCAATTCGCTCAGTACTCAACTATCACGCCGGAACAAACGAGTGTTGCTCAAGCGATTGTTACGGCTGACGGGATCTTCCATTCCGGCTTCAGCCCTGTCATGGCAAAGGTATTGTGGATAGTAGCCCTGCTCACCGGAATGATGGTGATGTTGCCTAGCCAAATGTCAATCGTCGATGACTTCAGCCGCCGCTGGACGGACGCGATATGGACTGCAAACAGTCGCGTCCGCAGTTCCATGAAACCTGATCAAGTGAAGTACGTTTACTATTCCATCCTTTGTTTCTACGTTTTGTGGTCCTTCGTTTGTGCCTTTTTGTTTAGTAACGCTCCGAAGTTGATGACCGACTTCATCGCCAATTTCAACAATCTTGCAATTGGCGTGACGTCGTTTCAATTGTTATGGATCAACTATCGCCTGCTGCCTTACGAAGTGCGCCCGAGGTGGTATCATTCTGCTGGTCTCATGAGTTGCGGAGTGTTTTATCTTGGGTTAGCCGGGCTGGTGTTTGCGTTCAAAATCTGGCCCCTTATGGTCGGCTCACGCTGATCTTTGCCGCAGAGGACATCTGTTTTTTGGATTAGAATTAGGATTGCCATGAAATTGTTTGATCTCACTGGACGGGTAGCTGTCGTATCTGGTGCAGCACAAGGCTTGGGCCGTGCCACCGCGTTGGCAGTTGCACAAGCCGGTTCCGATGTGATGCTGGTCGATCGTAACCTCACAGGGGCAGAAGCCACGGCCGATCAGATTCGATCTCTTGGACGCAAGGCCGCATGCGAGAACACAGACGTTTCCAATCCGGACGCGATTCAAGAGCTATTTCGGCAAGTCGACGCCGAGTTCGGTCAAGTTGATTTTCTTGGCAACATCGCTGGGGACGGTCATCTTTCTAAACCCGAAGACCTTGCGATTGCGGACCTGCATCGCGTCCTGCAAAACCTAGTGGTAGGTCGATTTGCGATGTGTCAGGAAGCCGGACGGCGAATGCTCAAGCAAGGTCGTGGTTCGATTATGAACATCGGCTCATTGGCTAGTTCAACGGCGCTTGGTCGAGGTCATATTGCTTATAGCATGGCGATGGGAGCGGTCATACAGATGACGCGGGAACTGAGCACCGAATGGAGTCATCGCGGCGTTCGCGTCAATTGTGTTACGCCTGCTCAAGTCCTAAATCCCAGTTTGACGACCCGAATGCGGGACGATCCATCGCTCGAAGGTCGATTTCTTAGTGGAATACCTGCCGGTCGTCTTGGCCAGCCGAATGACATAATGGGACTGGCTGTTCTGTTAGCTTCAGACGCATCCGCATGGATCACTGGAGCAATTATCCCAATGGATGGTGGCAACATGGCAATGAATGCAGGTGGTACGCCGGGGCGGGAGTAGTTTTCAGTTTTCAGTTTTCAGTTTTCAGTTTTCAGTTTTCAGTAGGAAGTTTTTAGTGTTCCATAGGTCTACACGGTTACTACTCCGTACAATCCCAAAGGCTTGCTCTGTGGATCGTTCGGCTTTTTACTATCACTACTACACTACACGACACTCGCGAGCCCACGCCCCCGCTCGCATGGCTTGTCCGGCGGTCAAGCCATGCGAGAGGGGTTGCCAGTTGGTCCATGCGTTGTGTAGTCAGAAACCGAAGAATCCGCATGGCAAGCCTGCGGGATTCCAAACACCTGAACGAACAGATGCAACCCTGATTGTTTGCCGACACTTTCTCATCACTGAAAACTGAAAACTGAAAACTGAAAACTGCCTTCCATGACCAAATCCGCTGACTGCCAATTGCCCGCCACCACCCATTGCCCAGTGCCAACAGCCTTGTCCCTCTATCGTTCGATGCAGGTCATTAGACAGACCGAAGAGGAACTCGCTCGCTGCCATCAGCGGGGGCTTATTTTCGGAGCGTGTCATACCTATGTCGGGCAGGAAGCGATTGCTACAGGGGTTTGCGGTCATCTAACAAACGACGATCCGATCTTCAGCACGCATAGAGGTCACGGCCATGCCTTGGCGAAAGGAATGCCTCCAAGAGAACTGATGTCGGAGTTGTTCGGGCGGTCAACCGGTTGCTCGCGGGGGCGAGGCGGTTCGATGCACCTCTTCTCGCCTGAGATCGGAATGATGGGAACGAGTGGCATCGTCGGGCCGTGCATCCTACAAGCTTGTGGTGGAGGGTACAGTGCCAAGCTTATGAAGACGGGTCGAGTCGCAGTTGCATTCTTCGGCGATGGAGCCGTTAACAACGGCGCGTTTCATGAAGGCCTAAACATGGCTAGCATCTGGAAGCTGCCGGTCCTCTTCGTCTGTGAGAACAATCAGTTCGCGACCGAAGTGCCGTTTGCCTATTCCAGTGGCATCCCAGATGTCGGTCGACGAGCAGCGAGCTATGGCTTGCCCGGATTCGAAGTCGACGGCAACGATGTGATAGCGGTCTTGGAAGTGGCTCGTGAGGCGGTCGATCGTGCGCGATCTGGAGTTGGCGCGACACTTATCGAGTGCAAGACTTATCGTACCCGCGCTCACGCCGAGGGGATGGGTGATTTTAGTTATCGCACTCGCGATGACGTCGAGAAGTGGAAGAGTCGTTGCCCTATCGCTTTGTTGCGACAACGCCTGCTGACCGAGTTCGGCATCAATGAATCGCAACTTATCGAAATCGAAATGGAGGTCGCCGAGCTCGTTGCCGAAGCGAGACAATTCGCAGAAAGCAGCCCGCTACCCGACGCCGCGACGGCAGCGCTAAACGTCTATTCGTCGAGTCGAGCAACGACGTCACGGGAGGGCGAGGCTTCTGACGAGCCAGTCTTTCCCGCAGATCGCAGCTCGGCAGGAGCCTCGCCCTCCCAAAATGCGATGCGTCGCGAGATTACTTTTACTCAAGCAACGCACGAAGCCCTAGCAGAAGAGATGGCAATCAATCCGCGTATCTTTGTAATGGGGGAGGGAATTGGGATTCGAGGTGGAAACTTTAAGTCGACAGCCGGGCTGTACGACCTTTACGGCCCCGAACGACTCTGTGATACGCCAATATCGGAGCGCGGTTTTGTAGGACTTGCTGGGGGTGCTGCGATGACGGGTACTCGGCCCGTAGTCGATTTCATGTTTGCGGATTTCATTCTCGATTCGATCGGTGAGATAGTGAATCAGATTGCCAAAATGCAATACATGTCGAGCGGTCGATTGAAGATGCCAATCCTGTTGCGCGGCTGCATCGGAATCGGCCACTCGGCTGCCACACACCACTCAGGCAGCTATTACGCCATGTACGCTCAAGTCCCTGGCCTGCGAGTCGTGGTACCGTCGAATGCCTACGACGCAAAGGGGCTCATGAAGCATGCATTGCGTTGTAACGACCCGGTCATGTTCCTCGAACATCGCGAGATCTTGACGACGAAAAGTCATGTTCCTTCGGAGGACTATGAAATCGAATTCGGACGCGCGTCTATTTTACGTGTTGGGCGGGATGTGACGGTCGTTGCGCTGGCTCGAATGGTGCATCTCGCGCTTTCGGTCTGTGACGAGATGCAACGCGAAGGCATTTCGGTTGAGTTGGTCGATCCACGAACGGTCTCGCCGCTAGACACTGAAACGATACTTCAATCGGTAGCTAAGACTGGTCGTTTGTTAATCGTAGATGAGCCACCTGCCCCGTGCGGATTTGCAGCCGAGATTGCGGCGCAAATTGTTGAAGCAGGCTTCGACAATCTCGATGCGCCAATTCGACGACTAACAGGAGTATTTACGCCGACCCCGTATAGTCCTCCGCTGGAGGCTGCGGTTGTACCTACAGCCGCCGAGATCGCAAATGCGATTCGCTCACTGGTAAAGGAGTAGTCATGGCTTACGAGATAGTGATTCCGCGATTGGGTTGGTCAATGGAGGAAGGTACTTTCGTCAGCTGGCTGAAGAAGGATGGCGATCTGGTCCAACGAGGCGAAGCCGTCTTTGAACTGGAGGGAGAGAAAGCAATACAGGAAATTGAAGCAGTCGATGAAGGCATCCTGCGAATCCCATGCACGGGACCAACCAAGGGCTGCATCGTCAAAGTAGGAGCGGTCATTGGATATCTAGTCGCGGCTGGCGAGAGTATTCCCTTTGTCGGTGAAACTGCGTCAGATGCATTTGCGCCACCTGCGGACGTGCATCGCGCAAACTCTGTTCCAAGAATGAAAAATCGGGCCGCTTTTGCAAGTCCGCGTGCGCGTCGTGTCGCATCTGAGTTGGGGATCGACTGGACTGGATTGTCTGGTACTGGTGCTGGGGGACGCATTCGTGAAAGAGATGTTCGAGCAGCTGCTTCGCTGTGGACTTCCTCGATGAATTCAAAAAGCATCGGTCGACGATTGCCATTGACCAACCGCCGTCGAGTCATCGCTCAGCGCATGGTCGCAAGTCGTCAAGCGACAGTGCCTGTCACACTCACCACAAAAGCAGATGCGACACAGCTAGTGAAGCTGCGCGATGAGTTCAAGTCCTTTGCAGGCTCGAAGTTGATCCCGAGTTATCAGGACATCATCACTAAGCTCGTGGCCCAAGCCCTTACAGGACATCCACTTCTTGCCGGTCGTTGGGAGGAGGACGCCATCGTGGTTCCTGCTGATAATCAATTGCATCTAGGTATGGCGGTTGATACGGTGGAGGGCTTGGTCGTCCCTGTCATTCGGAACGTAGGTGAGTTGACTCTCGACGAAATCGTTCAGCAATCGCGACGACTGTTAGAACTGGCTCGAGCGGGAAAACTAACAGCATCCGACATGCAAGGGGGTGTTTTCACGATCACAAACCTTGGCGCATTCGGGATCGATGCCTTTACGCCAATCATCAACTCACCGGAGACGGCGATCCTGGGGGTTGGGACGATTCGTCGTGAACCCTTTGTACTCGACGATGGAGTAATCGTTGCTAGGCATGAGATCACTTTAAGTCTTACTTTCGATCACAGAATCGTCGACGGAGCCCCAGCCGCACGATTCTTGCAAGCGATTGCAAACTCGATTGCCTCACTTAGCTAAACATCGCATGTTAGCGAGCAATGACAAAAGGATGCGGCGAATCGAAACGCATCAAAAAAATCATTCTCAGGTCGAGCCCTTCATTCGAACGGACAATCGTTTGGAAGTCGCCATTGGGTTTCATGACCAGCGTAAGTCTCGCGGTTCCCACATTACCACGCAGCACGAAGACGATGGGCTGATCTTTTGCTAGGGTCGCGGCTCCGATGGGTTGGAGATTTCGAGCGACAACCTGATTCCGCAATTCTTGCAAGAAAGCATCTTTTCCTTCGGGCGAAATCGGAAAAGGCTTATTGACCGCTTTGATGAGCAAGTCGCGGTGATCTTTGAAATGAGCGTCAAACTTGAGTGGATTCCCCGCTGCGAGTCGCGTTGCTTTCGCGAACACGGCATTCAACATTTGCTGTGTTTCGGACGGATGACCAGGGGCTTCGGTGACACTCCCCCTGGGGCCACCCATTCCCACCACAATTCCGCCCAAGTGGTCTCCCGTAACGACGGGTTCACTCAGGCCGTTCATTGCCGGAATTTCGACCAATTTTCCATTTGCCAATAAGACCCATCGCATGTTCATCTCCCAGAACGACTTAAACGATTGATTCCGTAAACATTCGCCGAAGGCGTGGCGGCGATGTGAGCGGCATGGCGCTAGCCGCCGGTGTCGTGCGAAAAAGCCGGCGGCTTGCCGCTCACGCCTTTGGCGAATGTTTACTTGATTCCACACTTCGCCCAGGTAACGTTATCGTCAGTTAGAGCCAAAGGTTGCCAAAAAACTTCGGCTTATTAGAACGTGCGTGACGAACTCCAGGTTTTCGACTAACCTGTTATTGTCCGGACGGGAGGAATTCCCAATCGTTCAAAAGATCGCGACAGGGCAATGTATGGATGAGTCACCGCAAAAACCGCCGCGTCGCCTTCGCTATCCTGGACGAAATCCGCGAAACTTCGTTGATAAATACAAAGAACATCAACCCGAGACGTATCCGGAAGATATCGCCAAGATAATTCAAAACGGCAAAACGCCAGCAGGCATGCACCGGCCAATCATGGTTCGCGAAATTCTGTCTGCGTTAGCACTGGTTCCAGGAAATGACGTGGTGGATTGCACGCTAGGTTACGGTGGGCATGCGACTGCATTTCTCGAAAAAGTTCAGCCCGGCGGTCGTCTCCTCGGCGTAGACTCAGACCCAATAGAATTCCCGAAAACAGAAGCAAGGCTACGAGCCCTTGGGGCTCCTGACGCTTCAATCGTTCTGCATTGCATGAATTTTTCTGGCATCTCGCAATTCTTGGCAGTTGAAGCTCCGGATGGTGTTGATGGTTTGCTGGCTGATCTTGGCGTGTCATCGATGCAATTCGATGACCCGTTACGAGGTTTCAGTTTCAAAGTCGATGGCCCACTCGACATGCGCATGAACCCGAACCGAGGATTGTCCGCATCCGCTCTGCTCTCGACTCTCGACCAAGCCCAGTTGCAGACAATGTTGGAGGACAACTCGGACGAACCCAATGCAGAAAGGATCGCAAAAACGATTCTCGCGACTCATTCTAACAGCCCGATTGAAACGACCCTCAGTTTGGTCAGCGCCATTCGATTTGCATTGCCAGGCCAAGCCACCAGTGTAATGGAGTTGGCAATCCGACGAGTTTTTCAATCGATTCGAATTGCCGTCAACGGAGAGTTTCGATCTCTCGACATATTTCTAAAGCAGCTTCCCTTTTACATGAAAAAAGGGGGGAGAATAGCGATCCTGACATTTCATTCCGGCGAGGATCGAAGAGTCAAGAACTCATTCAAAACGGGATTTCAAAACGGACTCTACAGCAGCATCACGCAAGACGTCGTCCGGCCTTCTGCGATAGAACTACACGCCAATTCCAGATCCAGTTCCGCCAAACTGCGATCAGCTATTCGCAATTGAAATCCGATCCCAACAATCCCGGCAGAGGGCTGGCAACAATTCGCTATTGAGTCAGAAACAAATAGTGTGCTTCGACCTCCTTTTGGCTCGCTTGGTTTGATAGTTTTCCTTTCACATATTCTCGCATTGCGTCGTCCATTGAGTATTTGCAATCATCGAGCCTGGCGAGGCTATAGAGTCGTCCAAAGAATTCTGAACGCTTGTTGATATCCGACAAGCCCTGGTTAGACTCCTTGTCCAGTAAATCGTATTGAGATTGGACAAGTCGCTCAAGAGTGGTCACTTCGGAAACGATCGTCTCCAAAATGTTTTTTCGAATGTCCTGTTCAGTAGGAGCAGTAGGTTGCTCCCATTTCGCGATCCACTGCCGCCGCTGCTGAAGTGCACGCTTAATGATCTTAATGAGACGTGGGTCCGTGCTGATTGCAACGTGATCGAATTCGTGCCGCAACAGAACTGACTCCCAGGGCTTAGGGGGAGCAAACGTTGACTGCAAACAAATTTTGTGATCCAGTTTGACCTTGGGCTGATCCATCCAAGCAACAATTTTTGCTTGCCAAACTTGTGCCTGTTTGTCATAGCCAAGCAATTGGTGGCGAAACTTGAAGTCGTAATCAATGACGAACTGGAAAACCGTAAGAGCTGCTTTTCCGGCATTCCGAACACGGTCATCATCCACCACGATTTTGACATTGCCACGGTCGATCAAGCGGACGAACTCACCTGGCGCATCGGCTAACCATGGATGCGGTTTAATGGATTGAGCGACGGCTGGACGTGGCGACGAAAACAACAATAACAAAAAGGCGAGCAAGACGCAGTTCTTCATGAAATTTGGAATGCCATGGATTTGCATTTAGCTGACCATTAAAGAATGGCGATGAAATTGTTGAGTGTTTAAGCGAGCGGCAGTTTGAAATCCACCTGTAAATTGGATGGCACGCATTGTGGGGCTGTGATTTTATTGTCCGAAGAAAGTACTCGTCACACGGAGTGTGACGTTAACTCAAAAACCAAAGGTTTTTGAACTGCGAACGTCACACGGAGTGTGACGGGTACTATAAAATTACAACCTCTGGGCGTACGACCCCAGTGGCCCTGGTATCGTTCAGTCTGCCCCTCGCCTCAGGTTACCACATTAAGGGCTGCTTCGGCGGCCCCTGACTTCTTTCGAAACGCGCTGAAGCGGAGCTATACCAATCGCTTATGCGAGCGGCAAATAAGACATTACCGTACGACGGACTTCCAAGTCCGTCGAAAGGCACGGCGGACAAGGATGTCCGTCGTACAGAAGGTAAATTCATATCTGCCGCTCGCCTTATTACCCACAAATTCTGCGGATGAATCGCAAATTGTTACTTTTCAGTTTGTTAAGATTTGATTAAGATCCGAACCAACCTTCGTTACTTACTTTTGTTCTGCTTTATTTCTTAGTTTTGCCGAAATCTATAGGGTCTATGCCATGAAACAGAGTCTCGATTCATGCCGCATTCGCCGGGGTTTTACTCTGGTCGAACTTCTTGTTGTGATTGCCATTATCGGAATTCTGGTTGGTCTGCTTTTGCCAGCAGTGCAAGCCGCTCGCGAAGCCGCTCGGCGGATGTCGTGTGGAAATAACATCAAAAATCTTGGTTTGGCACTACATAACTACGAATCCACTCACAAGAGTATTCCACCTGCCGGTTTTCATAACATCTACTATCGAGACAACGGTGCCTTTGGAGCCGATTCGAGCAGTACAAGTTGGGGACCAAGTTGGTGCGTCATGATTTTGCCGTTCATTGAGCAAACCAATTTGCACGCTCAGATTGACTTCAAACAGCTAAGAATTCGAGAAAGCGACGCTGCGGTCAAGCAGTCCGTCCCGACTTTTCTATGCCCAAGTGATGCGGCCACCGTCCTATGGCAAAATCCCAATCCGAATCTTGCTGGCAGGACAGTTACCTTTGCACGCGGAAATTACGCTGCAAATGCAGGCGCTGCGAATGGCTTTTCGACCGGAGATTACGCAATACCCGCAGCGAAAGGACCGTTTTCCATGGGTGGTGTTCCATCTAAGTTTTCATCGATTAACGATGGATTGTCGAATACCATTTTCTTGTCCGAGCTGATTATCGGCAATGCAACCAACGACGTGCGAGGCGCATGGGCCTATCCGTTAGGCGTGTTTTTCAGTGGTGGATCTCGGTACAACAATCCGCCAACTCCTCAGGAGTTCCTTTTGCCAAACGGAAATGCATTGGATAACACAAAATGCGACAAGCCATTCTTTTGTAGTGCAAACTTTGCAACGGATCGAAATCTACGTTGCCAGGTTTCGTCGGTCACGAATCGCGCCTATCAAACCGCACGCAGCAAGCACACCGGCGGAGTCCAGGCTGCTCGTGGCGACGGATCGGTTTCGTTTGTCTCGAACAGTATCGATCTAGCATCGTGGCAGAGATTGCTCGCACAGAGTGATGGTCAAGTTGTTACAAACGAATAGTCGCTATTGCTTGCTGTAGAGCGATGGCGTCATAAATTCATCGTTGCAATCACTCATTTCGCATTTTAACTTTCTCCTCCGGTACTCAAGTCACTCATTACATGGAATCGAAAATGCTGACGAGCGGATTCAAACTATTTCTAGGGCTAGGATTGATTGCATGCACGATCGTTGGGTGCGGACATAGCGAATTACCCTTTACGGACAATTCGAAGGATTCTGCCGCGTTCGCTTTGAGCACGAAAACTCTCATCTTGAATGTCGCTGAGAACGTTAAGAAAAGCAGAGAGCCGGGTGATGTTTTGGGAGGCATTGTGTCGACACTATCGGCATTGGATGTTTGTCCGGTAGGGGAGCATTTGAAGACTTATCAAGAAATTCACTCACTTGCAACAGCGTTGGTGGCTGAATGCCAAAAAGGCAAGCCAGCGGGTTTTGACGGCAAGATAAAGGCAATCGTTGATCTTGCAAAATCATTGCCGGGCGAGGCAAAGGTTGAAAAGGAAAAAAGCGGTACCGATTGATTCAACGCCCTCCGCTGCGCGGGTTAAACAAGTCGCAAAGGTCATATGGGCAGTAGAAAAAGTTACGACCTCCGCGACATCCTATATTGGCGTGGGGTTGTGCCGATATGCCTTTTGAAGTGCGACGTGAAATTGCTCTGATCGCAAAACCCAAGCTGGGACGCGATATGCAAAATGCTCTCATCTGAGCTTCGCAAACCGTCGCAGGCATTGCGCAAACGACACTTCATCCAGTAGTCATGCGGGCTTATATTGAGTACATTTTTGAAGTTGCGTTCCAATTGTCGGGGCGACTGGAAGCAACTCTCGGCGAGCGACCCAATGGCTGGAAACTTGGTCAGATACGACTTGAGAATTCGAATTGCGGGCTGAATGTTTGTCGTGTCAATATTAGGAGGCACTTCGTCTCGGCAAAGTTGAATCGTCCCCATTACACCGATTACATTTCCTTGTCGATCCTTGATCGGGAACTTGTTGGTGACAAACCATCGTCTCGCGACACTTTTATTCTATTGCGAGGGCAGTATGACAAACCTGGTGAAAAAGTGATTGCAGCCACACCTGCATCCCTGCCTCCGATGCCGACCAATGCTCTACTCAACCGCCTTGGCCTAGCACGGTGGCTAGTGAGTGCAGAGAATCCATTGACTGCACGAGTGATCGCAAATCGATTCTGGCAACAGATTTTCGGGACGGGATTGATCAAGACGAGTGAGGACTTTGGCGCAAAAGGCGAGCCACCATCACATCCCGAATTACTTGACTGGCTCGCAAACGAATTCGTCCGCAGTGGCTGGGATGTGAAGCATCTTATGAGACTTGTCATCACAATCGCCACTTATCGGCAGCGGTCTAACCTTACAACGCAAATTCTTGAACGCGATTCCGGCAATCGCTTGCTCGCGCGTGGTCCTCGCGTTCGACTAGCTGGAGAATTTGTGCGGGATCAAGCATTAGCAGTGAGCGGATTGTTCGTGCCAAAATTGGGCGTGCCGCCAGTGCGTCCGTACCATCCGGCTGGACTGTATGAAACCATGGCACCGACAAGTCCCGACACCGTGAAAACTTATATCCAAGATAAAGGTGAATCGCTCTATCGCCGATCGCTTTACACCTATTGGAAACGCAGTATTCCGCATCCTGCTATGCTCGCCTTTGGCACACCCTTTCGCGAAACGTGCACTTAACTTTTTATTCAGCCATTTGCATCCCCTTCACGAGTCACAAAATGCATTCCCGTATGAAGTCAATTCGTCCGACATGTTCGAGCCATTGGCATGTACTGTTGTTAATCCTATTCATACCATCCAATGGTTGGGCTGATGATACGGCAAGAGTCGCCGCATTGCTTGCTCCTGCAAACACGAGTGGCGGTATTCTGACAATTCCGGCTGGTGATTACCATCTTGACGGGACAAATCCACTAATGCTTTCTTCCAACACGACGATCTTTGCCTATGGTGCTAGGTTTCATCTACCAGAGACTTTGCCGGACAAAGCAAGAGTTGTGTTGTTTGCAGGCTCCAATGTGTCGCACTTCGCGTGGCATGGCGGGGAATTTATCGGGCAAGTCTTTGATCCTGCAAAGAATGTAAATACATGGGAACCCAACGCAAACACGAAATGCATCGAGCTCACGACGTTAAGAGCAGATGGCACGCATGACGTACTGTTTCGCGATGTAAAAGCCAACGGCATCGCTGGAGCCGTGATCGGAATCCATGGGTTGGCGACCAAGGGCAGTGAGAGCGAAGTTAATGCTTGGGCAGAACGGGTGGTGTTGGAAAACTGCACGCTCTTGAGAAGCGGCAAGTTCATGTGGGACTACGGCTACCTTTGGCAAATCGTGACTTGGCCTGAAGCCTATGAGCCGTGGGAAGTCGAGCGGGCGAAGCGTTACTTTCGAACCGACCTAATGCGTGAAAATGTCACGATGAGGGCTGGAGAGACCCAGGTGCGATTTGATAATCACCTTAATACCTTTCGCAACGGTGGGCGAGGCGCGTGGATCAACCAACCCGTGAATTTCATCATGACCGGAAACGTGTTTGTCAACAACACGACAAAGAACGAGTCCGACTTGCGGCGCGGTCGAATTGCGTTCCAGTCAGCGAAACCCGGCCAGTTCCCTGAACTTTACTTCACTATCTACGAATCGACTGCGACTTATGGTCCGGTCATTGTGCGAGACAATATATTCATCCTCGGGGAATCCGCTCCCAACGAAGTCGTCACTTTCGCCCCCAATGGTCACGACATTCAATTTACCGGCAATACTTTTCGGACCAAGCCAGCGACGATCATCGTCGACCCGAGCTGTAAGAACGCCATCATAGAAAACAATCAGGGTGCCTCAACTGTTGTCAAGCCAGTCGATTTCAACCATGGTCGCCGTTGAAGTTACGATTTGCTGCTCGCCTTAGCGCTTGACCAAACTATTGATTTCGTTGATCACCATGAGCACATCGAGAGGATCAATACTGCCGTTGCGATTGACGTCGACGAACGGAATATCACGGTCGAGGTTCGGATTGAGCGACCGTACTCCGTTACGATTGATCTCGTTAATGATGGTCAAAACGTCGAGTGGATCTGCCTCGCCATTGTTATTGACGTCGAACGGACTATTTGGATTTGTCCAGAAAGCAGGGTCGTTGTCCGTAATGACGATGTCTACAGCAGCAGCGATAACAGCATTATTTGTTGCCGTAATTCGAACCGTGCGTCTTCCTTGGGGTGCAAAGTCATCGACCGCACTGACCGGAAACGAAATACTCATCAAACCAACCGGGATTTGAACCGTGGCTGGAACAATCAATTGACCTGGCTCACTAGCGACAATTTGAAGCGTGAGCCCACCTGCGGGTGCCGGTGATCGAATTGAAACCTCAGCTCGAGTTGTGCGCAATGCCGGGTTCTCTTCGTTCACTTCGTTCGATTGCAGCACCAAAGAAAGAGGTTGGAAATCTGTGACCGAAAGTTGAATGTTTGCGGACTCGTATCCAATCGAAGTCGCAGTTAAGACTACATTTTGTGTACCATCGAAAAGGGCATCGTCGATCGCGTCAATGCCAACGGTAATGCTTGCAAAACCAGACGGTATAACGACCGAGGCAGGAAGATTAGCTTCGCTTGTATCGTTGCTTCCTAGCTGAACCGTAATGCTTTGATTAATATCCGTATTTGATCGCGAAACGGTCAACGTGGCCGCCCCGGAACCAGCGTTCTCGGAAACTGTTGATTTGTTGACTGCCAGCAAAATTCTTTCGCGGTCCAAAACATCAACGACGACGTTGTTTGAAATAATCGAACCAATGGATGCTGAAAGCAGTACTTGGACCGTGCCATCCAACAAAGCGTCGTCAATCGCTTGGACTGAAACAGTAGCGGATGTCTGGCCAGCCAGAATCAAAACCGATCCAGGTAGCTGCAATTCAGAACTGTCGCTGCTTGCCAGCGCGACAGAAAGTGAGACGGAAGTGTCAAACCCGATACGTTTCACTGTTAGAACAGCAGCATTCGCGCCAGCGTCTTCAGCGATGGAGGTTTTGTCAATGAGGAGCTCGAGTCTTGGGGGAGGGCCCACCAAAATACTGAATTGTTGTTGGCTAGCGCCGCCATCATCGTCCAAGACAACCATCGTGACAGTAAAGGTACCCGTTTGAGCATAAACATGACTTGCATCAAAGAATCCTCGCGTATCGACTCCGGCCGAGCCCAGTGTCTCAACCGAAGCATTGCCTGAATCTATGGGGCCGTTGTCACCCCAATTGATCGTATAGGTGAAGCTCTCTGAACGAGGCGGCGATGCCTGATTTGCACCAAATCCCGGGTCTGTAAATTGACCAATCCTTGCGAGCGATAGGATCTTGCCTTGAACCGCACTTTGAGTCTGACGAGGCGCGAGGGTCGGCGGAACGTTCGTAACGTCAACGTTGATTGGAACAGTCAGCGTTCCGATAACGGACCCGTTCAATTGTACTTTTGCGCCAAACGAACCGTTGTCGCCGTAGGTGTGTGAAGCGTTGACTTGAACCTGTTGCGGAATGAGTTGCCAACCTATGTCTTGCATTCCGGCAAAATCCAATCGAGTTGGCAATTTTCGTTGACCATTTTGCATCTCAGGAGTCATTATTGTAGGCTGCCCGTTGCTGGTGGTTCCGACTGCCCAATGATTCAGATCGTTGAGGGGTACTGGGGATTTTCCAGAGATCGCAACTGAATTGGAGCCCGTGAATCCTCCGGAAACTTTGGCGTTCCAACTGTTAGCTAATCCAAAACCAAGTGAATGCATTAGTTCATGAGTTGCAACCGAAACAAAGTCAAATTCATTGGGATCCAGGCCATCGGTGGTCAATGCAAAGTGCCAGTTTGCCGTTGAGGAGAATGCAACTGTGCCGCCCCAAGGCCCAAAGTCAGTGGCTGTACTCAAAAGCGCACCTGTTTGGCCTCTGGCTATTACTGTGTCTATGAAGGCCTGACTATTCGATGTGGCGCTGAAGCCACCTTTTTCACCACGTCCGAGTTCATCCGCGCTTAGTGCCCGAGCGCCAGCAAAGATTAATATCTCGTTGGCAGGAATTACAAGGTTGTTTCGAGTATCCTCTGCCCCTGTGGACGGATTCAGGAAAGTCGCTGTCCACTGGTCAATACCCGTAGGTCGAATAGCTGTCAATTGATCCGAAAATTTGCTAATGATAGAATTTGCAGCGAACTGGAGGCTATTTCTTCGCTCCTGAGTGGCGAAAAAACCGGATGCGTCCAACGAATAGTCAAATCGAATAGACAATGGTCCTGCGTTTGGAGAAGCCCCCACAATGGCTGAACTTGTGGTACCGTCACCCCATTGCACAATTCCGCCGATAATCCCTCCTAAGGCAGAAGTGTCAATTGTTTGATTGAACGAAAAAACTTGCCCCTCAGCTGTCATCGCAATTCGCGCCGACAGTTGCTCAATTTGAAGCAAACGTGAATTGCGATCGGCTTTTTGGAAGTGCATCGTCCATGTCGACAGTATTTAGTTGGGCCGCAATCAACCTACTTGGCGTTGAAGCGGCAGAACAGACGCCGCGAAATCGCGAAGAGTCGACCGAGGCAACGAGCCTGATTGACTGGGCAAAGTTTCAGTCTCGGCCTCTGGTTGAAGTTGCAGTTCGCCTCGAACCACTTTAACGTCCCGCGGTGCTTCGATTCCAATCGTAACCCGGTTCCCGCTGACTTTGGAGACGATCAAGGTGATGTTGTCCCCAATTGAGATCCGTTCGCCTTCTTTTCTACTTAATACTAACATGTTTTTGTTCTTCCTTGATGTTTGATAGCAATGACAGAGCGGCCCATAATTTGACAATTGTGCAACTCAACGTGAATGAGTGCGAACACCGTTCCAAAGGTTCGCGAAACTTAGGCTATTTCAAAATAGTTCGAGAATTCTTTAAAGTCCTTCGTAATTGAGTCGCCTAAGGTTGGCAAAATCCCGAATAAAAGTTGCAATTTCGACATACAACTTCAATCGCATTCAAAAACCGACATCGATCACAACATGGGCCGCAAACCGTGGGCCCTTCGGCTAATCAGCCGCAACGCGCTAGCGTCCGGTTCAGCCCGACTTATGATCGACGCCCAAAAACCTTCTCTGGCAGGAAGCTGTCGTGGAAAGAAAGGTCTCATTTCAAGAAAGTGTTTCCGTTATTGGGACTGCGAACTTCTTTTCGGGTGGTGTTAACCTCAGTGCAAGTTACTATCGCATGGGGATTTGACACCTCTGGTCTCGCCAAAATGAAATTATGGATTTGGTGGGAATTTTTCCAACTTTAAAATGGTAAGCACGCTTTGAGGCTGTGATTTTATAGTACCCGTCACACTCCGTGTGACGTCCGCAGTTCAAAAACCTTTGGTTTTTGAGGCAACGTCACACGGAGT
>JAYTVL010000003.1:0-9331 GCA_043744075.1 Pirellula sp.
TGTTAAAGATCCTTGCGGCAAAGGATCTTTAACAAGATCCACTACACAATCTACACACAAAATCAATGTGGATGCGGTACTATTGCCGCAAACTGAAAATGACCGACCGCGAAACTGTGTAAAATGCTTCAGAGTTATCTCGCGAGATAATTACCGTCATTCTCCTGTCCTTAGACTAACGACAATGCAATTACCAATCAAAGCAGTTCTCGTCATCCTGATCGGAATTTGGGATTTTACTGGTCTCGCATATTCGGCGGAGAGTGCAATAGAAATCGCGTTGCCGTTACAACCGATCAGCGATATTGCAGGACTACCACGTGTGTTGATCATCGGCGATTCGATATCGATCGGCTACACCTTGCCAACGCGCAGCTTGTTGTCAGGAAAAGCCAACGTGCATCGGGTTCCTGAGAACGGCAGTTCCACAGGGTATGGACTGAGTCAATTAGACAAATGGTTGGCTAATGGAAGTTGGGATGTCATTCATTTCAATTTTGGCTTGCATGACGCAAAGCTACTACCGGAGGGCACACGTCATGCGCCATTAGACCTGTATGAAAACAATTTGCGCGAGTTGGTCGCGCGCATGAAAGCTACTGGAGCAAAGTTGGTTTGGGCTACAACGACGCCCGTCCCCAAAGGCGGAAACTTGGCTCCAAATCGGCGATTCGGAAGTATCGAAGAGTACAACCGCGTCGCTGAAAAAGTGATGCGTAATTCGGATGTGATGATTAACGATCTCCACTCCGCAATCAAGCCACACGTGGCACATGTTGGGAGGAGTAACGACGTTCATTTTTCCGATGCAGGGTACAAGATTCTGGCCAAGTATGTCGCCGCCGCGATCGAAGCTGAATTATCGACGAAAGCCAAAACCAACGCAGCACAATCAAATGCGCAATGGAACCTGGAAGAGAGTTTCTACGTGACGCCCTACGGTCGAACACCGGCCCATTGGTACGATGCCGATGGCCAGCGACCGAGTCGTGCTTGGATCGTCGACGGCAATGGTCTTTTGAGGCAGGTATTAAAGAATCAGACAGGTTTGATCCTCTATCGCGGTTCGGAAACGGAACACGATGAAACTATTCAACTAAGCAATGCAAAACTTCTTGCCGAATTTAAGAAGACTGAAGACGAAGCAGTTGCAGTGTCCGTAGTTGGTCGCGTAAAGGACGCGAATAACTATTATATGGCTCGTTTTTGCGGAACAGATCGTTTGGAGATAGTGATCGTTCAAGATGGCGTCGCTCAACCACTGGATTTTGTGAAACCCACGGTCGACGTACAGACTCGCCCGACTGGAATGATTGCGATTGAACGCTATCGAGAAGGCCAACTCTGGAAGCTAAGCCTCGAGATGCAAGGCGATTTGATTACGGCTGCCCTACATGACGAGCAAAATTCGGAAATGGCTCGTGTATCGGTTCGCGACACTCGATTTCTTGTCGGCCAGTTTGGATTGAGCAGCACGAGGTTCTGCGCTGTGACCGCGTTTCACGCAGAAGGTCAGCGTGTAAGGCCGAAACCAGAGATCGACGTAGAATCGAACAAATTGCAGTCGCTTCGTTTAGCTGAGCAAATGGACTATCCAGTCCTTAAGCCCTATTGGAACATTGAACGAGCGAATACCCGTTTCGATTTGCTGGATGATCAATATGACGTTGTGATTGCAGGTGCAGGAACGGGGGGAACTGCGGCGGCGTTGCAGGCGTCTCGAATGGGCGCCAAGGTTTTGTTGCTTGAGGAGACCGATTGGATCGGAGGTCAGATGAGTAGTGCTGGTGTATCCACCATGGACGAAGATGGAGGCTATGGAAAATCACCGGTTCGCGAACGGGGATTGTATCGAGAATTCCACGAAAGCATGGTAGCTTACTATCAGACGCTCGACAAAGATCCGTTCATGACCTACTACAGTTACCCACACCAAGTAGAGGGAGGATATGAACCCAAGGCGACTCGAGCTGTGCTTTATGGATTTATCGACGATGTGCGTCGTCAGGCTGCAGTGTTGGACGTCTCGATTCGAACTCGGGTTACCCAAGTTATTCGAAAGGGATCCACCGTGCACGGTGCGACGATTGAATTCGCAAGTGCGAACGGCCCAAGGCAAAAGAATGTAAGTTGCAAGATTCTAGTCGATGCGACCGAGTACGGCGATGTAATTCCGCTGACTGGAGCTCGCTATCGCTCTGGGTATCGAACCAGTGACCAGATCGATTCCGCGGCGCTAGTGCAGGATCACACTTGGCTGGCCATAGCTCGCGAGTATCCGCAAGGTATCCCCGATCATTTAAGGATCAAGGAACCGCCACCCGGATACGAAGCAATTAAACGTCGATTCGCTGGCAAGACAGATTCCGGTGCGCTCATTTGGGGTGCTCCATTCAAGGGGATCAAAGGTCCTCGGCATTGGAGAACGTACTTTGCCTGGCGCGGATCTGCTGATGCAGACAGCCCGCTGACCGGGGAGCGTAGTGTCGAGCGGCATACGCAGTGTGGATTCAACGGTGGCAACGACTATCCAGTAACTGCAGCCACCTTGGAAGATCGAACCCAACGCGCGATGGATGAGCGAATTGGCATCTACAAAACGTTGGCAACGCTGTACTATTATCAGCACGAACTGGGCGTTAATTGGTCACTGGCCGAAGATGAAGGCTATGCGACCGATTATAACCGTGCAAAAATGAAGGCGCTCGATCTGCGCCCCGATCTGGAAGCCATAGCGGTTCACTTGCCACAACAACCGTATGTTCGCGAATCAAGACGTATCGTCGGCGTCAACACGTTGCGTGCCTCTGATCTGACTCGCTACGAACACGCAAAGCATTTTTCGAACTCGGTGTCGATGGGCGATTACTTCATGGATTTGGATCATGGAAAGACCGCCCATGAAGTAGAAATCGGCCTCGACGAAGGCGAATTACAGCGAGGCGGCGGTCCATTCCAAGTTCCGATGGAAGTCTTCATCCCGGAGTCACTCGACGGGTTCTTAGCAGCCGAAAAGAATATTTCACAATCTCGACTGGCCAATGGTGCAACGCGACTCCAGCCCATCACGATTCTCACCGGTCAGGCTGCGGGAGCCATGTCCGCTTTGTCAGTACGTCGTGGAGTTCAACCCAGACAATTGCCGGCGTGGGTTGTGCAGAGTGCATTGCTGGACGCGGGCAGTACGCTGATTCAGCGTTGGCACAGCGATGTCGCGTGGGGTACCAACCTGTGGCGTGCTACACAGTTGTTGTCGCTATACAAAATCCTGGATCGCGGAGGACCGTTGTCAAAAGATACTCAGTGGCTGGCCGCAGGCAATCCATGGGGCGTCGATCAACCGCTCAGTCGCGAAGAATTGTCGTCGGCCATCGAACGATTGGCCGTGTCAAGCAATCTGGCTGTTCCTCGCCTAACCGATATCACGACCGGAAGTGTTTCAATCGACGCTTTGCGTTCAACTCTCGGCATCGTGAAACCAGCTTGGTCGGCAATTGTCGATCGATTCCCGCCACGCGATCCAAGCCAAATCACAGCGGGCGAGTTTGCGTTGATCGCCGCCGATATACTTAAGGATCGCTCGATCAATTAGTGGGATAGGCTTCCAGCCTTTCAAGCTTAAAATGACAGGCTAGAAGCCGCTAGAAGCCTGTCCCACTGAACAAACACAAACCACTCATCTTTTAAACATACATGCTAACCATTCATGAAGAACGACCGACGTTTGTCACGCATCTGGAATGCGGCTTGCATGGCGACCAATACCAAGCCGATCGGGTGCATGGACTTTCCAAGGCAGGCAAACCGCTTTTGGTGCGATATGATTTGCCTGCCCTTGCAAAGCAGCTCGACCGATCCGAACTGATGGCTCGTCCAAGTGGACTTTGGAAGTATCGCGAGTTCCTGCCAGTTCGTCGAACCGCAAATGTGGTCACTTTAGGCGAGATTGAAACACCGCTCATTCCGATTCCGACCATGCAAATCGGTACAGGCATGGTCTATGTCAAGGACGAGGGACGTCTACCTACCGGCTCATTCAAAGCACGCGGCCTGTGCCTAGCGGTCTCGATGGCCAAGGAGCTGGGTATCAAAAAAATCGCGATGCCAACCAACGGCAATGCAGGCGCCGCCGCAGCCGCCTATGCGACTCGAGCGGGTATCGAAGCGTTTGTCTTCTGTCCAGACGATACACCGGAGATAAACGTTCGCGAAATCGCCGCTCAGGGGGCCAAGGTCTGGCGAGTCAATGGTCTGATCAACGACTGTGGTCGAATTGTCGGTGAGGGGAAGAAGTCGATGGGGTGGTTTGACTTCTCAACGCTCAAAGAACCATATCGCATTGAAGGCAAGAAGACGATGGGGCTCGAGTTGGCCGAACAATTTTCGTGGCGATTGCCCGATGTGATACTCTATCCAACCGGTGGCGGAACCGGGCTGATCGGAATGTGGAAAGCATTTCAAGAGCTAACAGCAATTGGTTGGCTGGAAGGAAAACTGCCGCGAATGGTCGCGGTTCAAGCGGACGGCTGCGCGCCGATTGTACGAGCCTTTGAATCGGGAGAATCGACCGCCACATTTTGGCAGAATGCGCGAACTTTGGCCGCTGGAATCCGAGTGCCGTCAGCCGTCGGCGATTTTCTAATCTTGAATGCAGTTCGCGAGAGTCAAGGCTTCGCGACGGCAGTTAGCGACGAGTCGATCATCGCAGCCAGCGAAGATGTAGCCAAGAAGGAAGGCCTGCTGATGTGCCCAGAAGGAGCGGCTACCTTGGCCGCCTATCGCCAAGAAATCGCCAGCGGACGAATTCGGAAGGATGAAAGCGTCGTCCTCTTTAACTGTTCGACGGGATTGAAATATCCGATGCCCGCCGTCACTCAATCGCTCGACTGCACCAAGCCAATCGCGTATCGAGAGGTTTTTGGGTGATCTTTCTGATAAGATTGCGATAAGGCGAACGACAGAAACAAACATACCAAGTGGCATGGGCGTCCCGCCTGTTTTCAATATTAATTCTGTTATCAATAAGAGGTGATAAAATGTACGATGACTCGCGACGTCAATTCTTGGTCTCATCGTTCGCTGCCAGCGCCGCGGTCTGTGTGTCCCCGTGGATTGCTGCGTCGAATTGCGCGGACGAGCTAAAATCTTTGGTCGCCGAACCAATTATCGATATCCATCAACATACGGCCTACCGAGAGCGAAACAATGCGACTCTGATTGCCCACCAGCGTGCCATGGGTGTTACGAAAACCATTTTGCTGCCGTCGGGTAGTTCCGTGAGACGTCCATCGACTAAAGATGGGCAATACAATGGACTCGGTGGTGTTGGCGCAGGAGGTAACGACAGCGTGGTCGAATTGGCTCAGCAGAACCAGAGCGAATTCCTATTCGGAGGAAATGAAGTAACCGATCTACCGGAAGCTCGCGCCGAGATCGAGAAATACGTCAAGCGAGGTGCGGTTATCATTGGGGAACAAAAATTCAGTGTTCAATGCGATTCTCGCGAGAGTCAAATTCTCTATTCCTTGGCAAGCGAATTTCGTGTCCCAATCCTACTTCATTTTCAGCACGATACTTACAACATGGGTTTCGAGTTTTTCCACAAAATGTTGGAGAAGTTTCCAAATACGATATTTATTGGACACGCGCAGACTTGGTGGGCAAACATCGACAAGAATCACCTCGATCAAAAGGTCTTGTATCCAAAGGGCAAAGTGACTGCCGGAGGATTAACCGACAGTTACCTGTCCGATTATCCGAACATGTATGCCGATATGTCTGCCGGATCGGGACTAAACGCGCTAACTCGCGACGAGGATCATGCTCGAGGGTTTCTTGATCGCCATCAGGAAAAAATCTTGTTCGGTAGCGACTGCAACGACCACACTGGTAAGATACCGGATTGCCAAGGCGTGCAGACGATCGCTGCCGTGCGCAAGCTTTCGCCTAATAAAGCAGTCGAACGAAAAATCCTGTACGAGAACGCAAAACGAGTCTTTCATATCATCGATTAGCGGATTCTGGGCTGTATCATCGCTCTCCTAAGGGTCATGTTATGGCAATCGAACTTATCGGATTTGATTACCGCACGAACCACGGTTTCGCCAGTGGGTCGTTCTTGAGGAAGTCGAGCAACAAGCCGGCGACTTTATCTTTGCCCAATTGCGAAGGGTGTGTGCCATCGCTGGCAAAGTCTTCTCGACGGTAACTAAGTTTGTCGTCCTTTCGCGGAGTCGTCCCGTCTGCCCAAAGGTACGGTCCCCACAACAGAAGCGGGGCTTTGACTTCGCCCTTTTCGGCAGTAAAGTTCAGTCCGGCTTCGCCTTTCATCTGGTCTTGAATCAGCCACCGAACGGCAAACGCGGACTCGTACGCGAACGGTTCAGGATTGAGGGCATTGGACGCGTGGCCAGCGTAGATGCGACTCGACAAGTAGACGATTCTCAAATTGGGGAAGCGTGATTTTGCATTTTGAAGAACCGCCTGAGTGTCACGAACCAATTGCCGACCGTGGATTTCCATCTCTCCTTTCGGCCCCTTGTTGGCAAGCTTGATCCAAGCGACCTGCACTTGTTTCGGTGAAACCGTGGCTGCCACGAGCCGACGAGCTGCTTCATTCCACGGTGGAGAATCTGCCGGCGCCCATTCTGCCATGGCTTGTCCACCCTGAGCACAGTCAACGATCGTCACCTTCTGGGACTTCGCCGAATCCGTATCTGCAAGCTGCTTGAACCGTGAGAACTCCTGCGTCGCGTTCGACATGCTGATGGAAATGAACGCGATCTTTCCGTTTGCGGATGATTGTCCCTCTTCATCAAGCGGCTGAATTCGATTCAATTCCTGCTCGGCCGCACGGCGATGGTTCATTGGCGGTGAGTTGAAACCGTTGCCATACAATCCGCCGTCTTCGTTTTTGTATCGGTCGGAGGCCGTCAGCTCATTCAACGGCTTTAGGCCTATCGAGTCGCGAGGGACGGGATTGGACGGCTGTCGGTCAGCAGGCTGTCCCGCTCCATTTCGGCGAGCTTCCATAGCCCGCTGCAAATAAATTTGTTCGTCCGAAGATAATTGATCGCCCCGCTGGCGCTTCTGCAACAGTTCGCGAGCGCGGTCAAAGTCGATGGGCTGTTCCTTTTGCTCGGTCGCTTTTGGAGGAGTTTGCGCTTCAGCGATCATGCACGATGCAAGCACCCAATTGACAGCGATCACAAAAATAATTTTTCGACACATTGTTCACCTCGTTAAGTTTGTTAAGTTTGTTAAGTTTGTTTTTGTGGTTTTTGGCTTCAACACGCGTGCCGTTTGTACAAAAGTACTTCGAAGTAGGTGTCGACTGCCGGGCGGCACTTGCTGCAACGAGTGCCGTGCAAAATTACGATTTCTATTTCTTCCCGCCAGCGGCTCGGTTGACAGGCACTTCGATATCATAGTGGCCGCTGGGAGGCGGGATTTCCAGTTGAACTTGATACTCAGGGAATAAACTGGGCGTATCGATTATCTCGCCGGGAGCCGCATCTTTTATCATTTTAGATTTGTCGAACCCCATTACGCGAACTCGGTACGTCCCCGCGATTGGAATACGAATTGAATCCGCTGTTGAAATCCAATGAATTGTAGAGCGCCGTTTGCTCGACGTAAGGAAGGATCAGGACAGTCCAGGGTGCCATTTGCAGCACGCCACCTGCACCCACCACGCATCCATTGCCACTGCGAGCCATGGGAGCTAAATTGCCTGGTGGAAATAGTTTGAATGAATCGTGATATAGGTGCAGAGCTAAACCAATCTGCTTTACGTTGTTAGAACATTGCATTCGCCGCGCTGCCTCGCGTGCCGCCTGGACTGCGGGCAATAAAAGCCCCACCAAAATCCCGATAATTGCAATCACAACCAACAATTCAACGAGAGTAAATCCTTGGGCTCGTTGAAAGACTTTTTTCGAAATCATCGCAACCTCCAATTGATAAAGAATAAATCGACAAGGCTTGTGCTTTGTCAGACATCAACGTTCGATTTGGGAACGATCGGTTTTGCCGGTTTCGACCCAAGATTTATAGCTTTGAGGCGTTTGCTCCCGGATCCTATTTATGGATAGGGAGAGCTCCGCTATTGGCGGGAAAGATTTAACTTATCCGATGGTTTCGGCGATTGCAACGATTTACAAAAAAATCCGATCCGATGTTTCCGCGGAAAAAGGTCGAGTTATCGCAAGGCCTTTCTTCTTGCGTCGATCAAATTCAGCACCTGCTCACTCATTACGCTTTGACTCATCGGAAAACTTCGCATGTAGAAATCAGCCATTTCGAGACGCTCCGTGTTCGAGTATCGTGACTCCAGCAAGGAGCGTTCAACAATTGACTGAACATCGCTGTTAGTCTCACTCCTTTTTGCCCATTTCCGTATCGCAATTCTAAGTCTTTCTTCTTCCGCTTCCCAAATTGAGAGAGATGGAGAACTTTGTGCTGAATAAACTAATTGTTTTGGCAAAGATAGCAGATCTCCGACGATCAAGGCGAACACTTCGTCTTGCAGTTCCGTCGTGTATAGTCTTGATACGGCAGTCGCATAGTCGCGAATACGAAGTAAGCCGTGGTCGGGGTTGTGCAACATACCAGCCACAACTCGTTTGTGAATGGATAGATTGACCATACAATTGTTCTCCCCACAGACCGTTCGCTGGGCGCGTGGCCGCAAGATTCGACTCGGAACTATCCGAATAAATAAGGCCCTGATCCACGGTTGCTATTTTTTCCTAGGAACCAGAACGGCTCTTCAACAACTACGCCAACAAAATTGACGAATTAACGAATTTATAACCCTAGAGCGAGAAACCGGAAGTTACTTCCGGTTTCTTGGTTTGAGCCTGAGGCGCTACTAGCCGAGCCACGCCGCAGGAAATCGGCTAGCGCCTCAGGCTCAATAGGCTTCAATCTAGTGGAAGGAAATTAAGAATTCTGGCCCTAGAGCGAGGAAGCTAAATATCGGCTACAATGTTTTGCCAATGTTAATTCTCATTTCACTTTTTGGGAGATTAGACTTGAACGCAATTGACATTTTGGGGAGCTTACTTGGTGGAGGACGCTCAGGCGGCGCGGGCCCAGGAACAGACATACTAAAAGATATTCTTGGTGGTCGCCCCTCGCCATCATCACAATCAAACACGCGAGCTCAGCACTCGCCTGATTCTCCTTTGAGCCCAGAACAACTAGAGGATATGCTTGGCGTAGGAGCTAGTCCTCAATCAAGCGAAGCTTGATTGAGGTATCTTTGATATTTTTACGAAAAAACCTGAACCCTCCAGGCGTTTTTGCGGTTTAACGTAGTAGCAACAAA
>JAYTVL010000004.1:0-9322 GCA_043744075.1 Pirellula sp.
GGTGTCGTGCGAAAAACCGGCGGCTAGCGCCTTGCCGCTCACACCTTCGGCGAATGTTTACCTGTAGAATAGATAGTCACGACGAAAACACGATTGGAATTGGGGTACTGCAATAAGATGGAAAACAAGAACGGCATTTTTACTGGATGCATACCTGCATTAATGACACCTTGCACCTCCAAAGGGGAGCCCCTTTTCGACCTATTGGTCGCCAAAGGCAAAGAGCTGGTCGAGATCGGAATGCGAGCGGTCGTATATTGTGGCTCGATGGGAGACTGGCCGCTTTTGACCGATGCACAGCGTCAAGAAGGTGTTCGTCGACTAACGTCAGCAGGCGTGCCAGTGATTGTCGGTACCGGAGCACAGAATCCAGCGATTGCGGCGGCACATGCTGCTCATGCCAGAAGCGTAGGTGCGGCTGGTTTGATGGTGATCCCTCGAGTCTTGTCTCGCGGCCATTCTGTCGCAGCCCAGCGAGCTCATTTCGCGGGCATTCTTCGATCTAGTGTTGATTTACCAGCAGTCATATACAACAGCCCGTATTACGGTTTTGAGACGAAAGCGGATCTGTTTTTTGACCTGCATCGCGAGTTTCCTAACTTGGTTGGTTTTAAAGAGTTTGGTGGTTCGAAATCGCTAACGTATGCTGCGGAAAACATCACAAGTGGAAACTCGAATTTGACGTTAATGGTGGGCGTCGACACTCAGGTTTACCATGGATTTGTCCATTGTGGAGCCGCCGGTGCAATTACAGGTGTGGGAAATGCATTGCCGCGAGAAGTCCTGAGAATGATCGAACTTTGCGAAAAGGCAGCTTCTGGCGACCCCGTTGCAAGGCAATGGGCTGCCGAATTGAATGAGGCTTTGATGGTACTTTCTACCTTCGACGAAGGACCGGATTTGGTTTTGTATTACAAGTACTTGATGGTTCTCGAAGGAAATCCTGTGTACGAGCATCATATCAACGCGACGGATAGGCTATCCGATAGTCAACGAGAGTTTCTTCGTTCGCAGTGGCAAATATTTCGAAGCTGGTGGAATCGCTGGCCTGGAAAAGTGGACCAATAGGTAAGTCTTCTTCAAAAGGTAAATGGTGAATCGCAAATGATTTTTATCCGACATCAACTAGTTTGGGCTCTCAGTATTCTTTCCTTTTCTTCGGTGGCGTATTCCGATGAATGGGTTTCGCTCTTCGATGGAAAGACTACGTCAGGTTGGCAAGCCAATGAAAAACCTGAGTCCTTTACGGTCGAAAATGGTGAACTCAAATTCAAAGGGGGGATGGCGCATCTCTTCTGTGTG
This sequence comes from Pirellula sp., assembly GCA_043744075.1. Taxonomy (GTDB): domain Bacteria; phylum Planctomycetota; class Planctomycetia; order Pirellulales; family Pirellulaceae; genus JBKCUI01. The sequence goes on from JAYTVL010000004.1 coordinate 1,303, forward strand.
AAAGAAGGATTTTCCGATTTAAAAAACTTTGAGTTCAAGGCAGAAGTAAAAACGTTACCAAATGCGAATTCGGGCGTCTTCTTTCATACCGAGAATCGCGGTCCAGGCGGACTTAAAAAAGGCTATGAAGCACAGATCAATACCTCCTTCGCAAAGGACGCACGCAAGACAGGTAGTCTGGTTGACGTCAAGGATTTGGACAAGTCACCCGTGAACGACAACGAATGGTTTGAATTTCATCTTGTCGTGAATGGAAAGCAAATCATCGTCAACGTCAACGGAAAGCCAGTCGTGGACTACACAGAAGAGGCGAAACCGGTTCGCAAAAAGGGACGCGAAGAACGCATGCTTTCGCATGGAGCGATCGCACTGCAAGCTCATGACGCAGAAAGCACCACTTTTTTTAGAAAAATCCAAGCAAAGAAACTCTCCGATTGATGCGGAGCGGCATAATGTCGACGCTCAATTTGAGCCGCAACGCGCTAGCGTGCGGGCAAACGCTAGCGTGCGGGCAGAAACGTTAGAATCGCCTTCGAATCCGGCCCTCATGCTAGCGCATTGAGGCTTAAAATTCACAAAGTGAATGCCATTGTTTAACTAACTGACTATCAAACTGAGCATAACGGTCCAGGCCTCCCAATCGTTAGAATTCCGAAATTCATTTGTTTTCTTCGTTGCAACGTTTTGGTATGTGAATCGTTCGTTGCAAGCCCATTGGGTTCGACTATAATCAGGCCTCAATATCCGCAGCCTGAAGATTTGCAACATGCTACTTGAGTCTCAACAGCCTACAGCCCCAGTGCCCCACTCAGCAGAATTAATCAATCTGTCTGTCGTGGTTCCTTGTTTTAACGAAGAAGACGGTCTGGACCAGCTTGCGGATAGGCTCAAAACACTCAAATCCCATTTTTCGGAACGACTGGATATCGAAGTTATTTTTGTTGATGACGGTAGCACGGATACCACAGCGGACGGCCTAGACAATCGCTTTCAACAGTTCCCATGGGCACGAGTGATTCGACATGAGAGCAATCAAGGGATCACAGCCGCCATTTTGACGGGCATCGAAAACGCCGCGAATGAACTCGTAGCTTCGATGGATGCGGATTGCACTTATGATCCTATGCAGATCTGCTCGCTGGTAGAAATGATGGACGATGATGTTGCAATGGTAACAGCCTCTCCCTATCACCCCAATGGGAGTGTCGAGGGCGTTCCGGAATGGCGCTTGGTCCTCTCGAAATGCGCATCGAAATGCTATGCAATTTTGCTCGGTACTTCTCTACATACATATACCAGTTGCTTTCGTGTATACCGACGTTCCTGTATTGAAAAAATAGAAATACGCGAACACGGTTTTGTCGGAGTTGCCGAATTGCTTTGGCAAATCCAGCGCAGCGGCGGCAAGATCGTCGAGGCACCTGCGCGATTGACAAGTCGGCGTGTTGGTTTTTCAAAATTGCGAACCATACCGGTAATGTTTTCACATTTCAAATTGATGAACCGCATCTTGTTTCATCGCTTCTTCAATCGTTAACCCCTTTCATCTAAGACCTGCATCTCAATGACAACAGCAACAGCAACTGAAATCTCGGTACTACCGCTTCCGACAGATCAAGATATTTCTGGACGAACCTTTGGCCAAGAAGAGGTCGATGCGGTCACGAAAGCCCTTAGTACGGGCGTTTTGACTAGCACCAAAGGCGAATTCACCAAGCAATTGGAAATCCAGTTTGCTAAGTACATGGATAGTTTGCATGCTCACGCATGTTCATCCGGCTCCGCTGCCTTGCACACCGCAGTCGCTGCGATCAATCCTGAACCTGGTGAAGAGATCATAACGACTTCAATAACGGATATGGGGGCGTTGTCTGCGATCGTCTTCCAAGGAGCGATCCCGCGATTCGTCGACGTGGAACCGCAAACCTATAACGTGACAGCCGAAACAATCGAAAAGTGCATAACGTCCAGAACTCGTGCGATCATGGTCACGCACTTGTTCGGCAATCCGTGCGAAATGGATGCTATCATGGCCGTCGCAACCAAGCACAATTTGCCTGTGATCGAGGACTGCGCCCAGTCTTTCCTGGCGGAATACCAGGGTCGCTTGGTTGGCTCGATTGGCGATATCGGGTGCTATTCTCTGCAACAGGGAAAACACATCTCGACCGGCGAGGGTGGCGTTGTCGTTTCGAGTAATCCTGACCTTGCACGCCGAATGTTTCTCTTCATCAACAAGGCATGGGGCTATGGTGATGCCAATCCAGATCACTACTTTTTAGCGCCAAACTACCGTATGAATGAGTTGACCGGAGCAGTTGCCCTCACACAACTTGAAAAGCTCGATTTCAGCGTTCATTCCCGAATTGCTACAGCAAACAAATTGACCTCCATGATCACAGGAATCGAAGGAATCGCACCCCCGAAGATTCTTGGCGATAACAAACATACCTACTGGAAGTATTGTTTGGACGTCAATCCTGAAGTAATCCCAGGCGGTACAGTTGCCCTCGGAAAGCTCTTGAAAGACAAAGGGGTATTTTGCGGCCCTCGTTACATTCAAAAGCCCGCGTTCCAGTGCCAAGTTTTTCGCGATCAAAAGACATTTGGAAATAGTCGTTTCCCGTTCACATTGGCAGCCCCTGAAGCAGTCGACTACTCACCGGAATTGTTCACAGGGACCTTCGAAGCTCTCTCGAGAATTCTGGTTCTGCCATGGAGCGAACGATACGAATCCAAACATGTCGATTACATTGCGGAGACGATTCGCAACGCCGTCAACCAACTTGTCTGCTAGCACCATGAAAAAGTCTCCCCTTACGTTTGCCCTGATCGGGGCGGGCGGTATAGCTCAAACACACTTGCAAGCGTTTGCGAAAACGAACTTGGCTAAACTGGCAGCAGTTGTCGATGTGCGAATGGAGTCCGCAGAAGCCGTCGCCGCAGCGATGCATTGCAAAGCCTTTCAAAAAGTTGCCTCGATTCCAGAGACTCTCGGTATCGATGCGGCCGTTGTTTGCACACCTCCATCGACGCATCCAGAGATTTGTGAACAACTGGCTCGTCGTGGAGTACATGTACTTTGTGAAAAGCCGGTAGCGACGGATTTGGCTTCGGCAATTCAGATGATCGAAACGGCTGCGGAGGTGGGAACCATGTTCACAATGGCCTCCAAATTCCGATATGTCGAGGATATGGTCTACGCAAAACAATTGATCACTTCAGGTGTCCTTGGCGACATATTGCTCTTTGAAAACACTTTCGCCGGCCACGTTGATATGACTAAACGATGGAATAGCGACCCGGCGATAAGCGGCGGTGGTGTGCTCATCGACAACGGCACTCACTCCGTCGATATTGTCCGCTACCTTTTAGGTCCGATCCATTCGATCCAAACCATCGAAGGGCGACGGTTTCAGAACCTGCAAGTTGAAGATACCGTTCGCATTCACGCCAAGACAATACAGGGAACTCTAGCTGCGATGGATTTGTCGTGGAGTATTAACAAACAAACTCCATGGTATGTCAGTATCTACGGCACACAAGGTACGGTACTGGTTGGCTGGAAAGAATCCAAATACAAACGATCGGTTGACACCGACTGGACCGTATTTGGAACGGGCTACGACAAGGTTCAAGCATTCACGAGCCAGATCAACAATTTTTGCAATGCGATTCACGGAATTGAACCCTTGCTAATATCGTCCGAGGACGCAATCGCATCCTCCGAAGCGATTCAACAAGCGTATGAGTCTTTAAGAAAAGACGATTGGGTTGTTTTGAATAATTCCAGAACGACTTCCATACGAGCCGCTTCATGAATGTGCGCGTTCATCCAACCGCGCAGGTGGAGGACGGTTGCAAGATAGGCGATGGAACGTCCATTTGGGACAATGTCCACATTCGATTCGGTACCCAAGTGGGTGAACAGTGTATCATCGGTGGCAAAACGTATATCGCTTACAAAGTACGAATTGGAAATCGCTGTAAGATCAATTCATCCGTCTACATTTGTAACGGTGTAACGATTGAAGATGGAGTAATGATTTCCGCGGGTACGATCTTTACCAACGATCGATTTCCTCGAGCGACGACACCCGACTTGTTGCATCTCCGACCAAGCGAGCCGGATGAATTCACGGAACAAACGGTGGTTCGAGCTGGAGCCACAATCGGAGCTGGTTCTATAATCGGCAGCAATTTGACGATCGGGCGATGGGCCATGATCGGCATGGGATCCATTGTAACCAAGAGCGTCCCTGACTTTCATTTAGTATTTGGCAGTCCTGCCAGAAGCGTTGGAGCCGTTTGCAGTTGCGGGCAGCTTCTATTTTTGTTTTCGGAAATCACAAAGGAAACGGAATTGCATACTTGTAAAACTTGCGAAAGCACCTACCAATGTGTGGGGGAAACGGTCGAAAAACAAACGTAGCATAGGCATCTTGCCTGTGAAGGTTAAACTGCGAATAAACCTGGAATTTCAGGCTGGAAGCCTAAGCTACGTTCATGGCCTTGCAAAAAAAGCCTAATTATCCATCAAAATCTGTGTTGATCCTTGGCTAGTTTCCATGTCTATTAGTGACGAGGCGCTGAATTAACACGGTTCACTGGAGTCGAGGGAATAGGCAGATGCACACTTCTCACTTTGCAAAATTACTTAACGGCCCGCCTGTTATCCGTGTTGGTTCTCGTCGCTGGTTCTTAGAAGTCGGCGCGGCCGGCTTGGCGGGCTCGCAGCTCTTAGGCACAGTCGCTAATTCACTAGGCACAACCCCCCAATCCTCCGATCGCAAATCGGTAATCCTGATCTGGCTTTCGGGGGGCCCCAGCCATATCGATATGTGGGACCCAAAGCCTGAGGCACCCGCAGAGATTCGCGGACCGTACGGAACGATTGCGACGAAGCTATCTGGAGTCCGTTTTTGCGAGCACTTGCCGTTGCAAGCTGCTATTGCCGATCAACTTACAATCATACGGTCGCTTGACTGCAGTGCGAGCAATCATACACCGATCACGATGCAAGCCGGAAATCCTTTAGCTCGGCGCACAGATGACGGCAAAGATGGTGGCGGCTACCCATCCATGGGCTCGATCGCTGCCAAATTCCGCGGTCCAAACGCACAAAATATGCCTCCGTTCGTTGGTCTTGCCGATAGTTGGGTATCGGATGTATGGGAAGCAGGACACATGGGCAGGGCATACGCGCCTGTCAATGGGCGGGACATGCTGGGCAAATTTGGTATGCCCTCTGGTTTGACGGTCGACCGTCTTCAAGATCGAGACTCGATACGGCGAGAATTGAGTCGACTCGGTCATCAACTCGATCAAAGCGATCCATCCTCTGCGGCTTTCGATCAGTATGCCAATCAAGCTCATGAGATGATCCTTTCGGGCAAAGTGGACAAGGCATTTCGCATGGATGATGAACCGGATTCGTTGCGTGACGCTTATGGTAGGAGCAGTCTCGGCGAAAAGACATTGCTCGCTCGAAGACTTGTGGAATCGGGTGTGTCATTCGTCCTCGTCAGTGGCGCTTGGGGATATTTCGACCACCATGGTGACAATGTTAAATGGGGTGGAATCGTAAAGGGGCTAACTCCGCTCATTCCGCAAATTGATCGAGCATTGCATGCATTGATCCAAGATCTGACGCAACGCGGTCTGTTGGACTCAACGCTCGTCCTGATGATGGGAGAATTTGGACGATCGCCGCGGATCAATGCCGAAGCGGGCCGTGACCACTGGACCAATGTGATGTCGATGGTAATGGCCGGCGGTGGATTGCGGCACGGACAAGTGATCGGATCAACGGATCGACAAGGCGGGTCGATTGCCAGCAACCCGGTACGTCCGCAAGACCTTGCCGCGACCACGTTTCGCCACCTTGGCATTGATTTGGACGCGTCTTGGACCAATTCTCAGGGACGTCCGATCCCAATCGTTTGCGAAGGCGGACGACCGATTCCTGAATTCTACAATGGATAATACGACGCGCAAGCTAGTGCTTGAGCCAGCGGCGCCAATTCGCAAACGACAAACTACTGCATCCTATAAGGCAGGTTAGTGCAATAGAAGATGGCTCAGGAACCGCAGAGACGGAACCGTTAAAAACCACATTTGTTGTCGAAGAACCAGTGTCAAATCCTCCGGTACCAGACGTGCCGGTACCTCCAAATCCGTAAAGGCGAAACGAAGTAGCCGAACTCACGTTTGACACACCTTAACATAGTCCTTCTCCTGAATTCTTGAGTGTTTTTCCATTGATTGTCACTGCCAGATCGCGAGATCAGGCAAAAAATGACCTTTGGCAGAGCGTGTAATTCAACATTCGCCATAATTTACCGATTCAATGATTCATATCGCAACCAGATTTCCGGAATTTTTTGGTAATGCGTCGTGGAATAGCAGAAGGAACAAGGTTTTACACATCTTTGACATACCGACAATCAATCGAGGACATACAGAAAGCTGGCGCGGCGTTAATGTAATTGGTGAGAAACCGCTCCAACACAATTTGGCCAAAGCTGGTTCTGATCACTACGTTTAACCCGACCCGCAAGCCGCTAGGACCATAGGCATGTTAGGAAAAGATCCGACTACAGACGCACCCAATCAAATGGTTCATCAACATCACGCCGGCACTTTAGTTCCGCCGCCGCAATCGATGGTGGAAGAGCTGGTTCCGGTTGGACTTCCTTCTGCTGGCGGTGCAGCGAAAGTTTCCCCTGTTCCGACTGTTTGGAACATCCAATGGGGAGCTTCTGCTTGGTTGATAGCTCTGCACATTGGAGCACTTTATGCTCCATGGTGTTTTACTTGGAGTGCATTGGGCCTGACTTTTCTATTGCATTGGTTGACAGGCAGTTTGGGAATCTGTTTGGGATTTCATCGTTTGTTGACCCACACCGGTCTTGAAGTGCCAAAATGGTTACGCAATTTCTTCACCACCATTGGTACCTTGGCAGGTGAGGGTGGACCAATCAGTTGGACCGCCAATCATCGCAAGCATCATGCTTACAGTGATCAACCCGGAGACCCGCACTCGCCTCACGACGGACCGTGGTGGTCGCATGCATTTTGGCTTGCCTTCACCACCGACAATGGCGATCCTGATGGCTATGCCCGAAAATGGGTTCCTGACTTGATCAAAGACAAGTACACCGTTTTCTTGGAAAAGTATTTCCTGCCAATCCATATAGCGTTTGGTGGCCTGGTAACAGGTTTGGGTTATTTGATGGGTGGCCCGAGTTTGGCAGTATCTTGGTTGGTTTGGGTCATATGTGTTCGCATGGTCGCGGTGATGCACACCACTTGGTTCGTGAACTCCGCTTCGCATATTTGGGGCTACAAGAATTATGAAACGCGTGATGACAGCAGAAACCTTTGGTGGGTTGCTGTGATCGCTTATGGCGAAGGTTGGCACAACAATCACCATGCCCATCCAAGGTTGGCCCAGCATGGTCACAAATGGTGGGAGTTCGACATGACGTTCCTCGTCATACGTTTCTTGCGAGCCGTTGGCCTAGCCAAGAACGTGATCGATTTGGAAAGCATGGACGAAAAGAAGCGTAACCACCGTGAAAAGATAGCTGCGTAAACGCGGTCAAACGGCTTAAACCTAGGCAATCAATTCGCAGACTTGAAGCTCATGTTTAACCGATCGGAGTGTTTAGCGGAGATCGCGGGCGCTGGATCGACGCCGCCAGCAGTTGGCCGGGAAAAACGATGTAGCCAATTGTACAATCTATTCTTTCGTTCCGAAAGTACGTCGATTTTGGAAAAATCGACCCATAAATAAATCCGAAACATGACGATTGGCTGACTATTTAATTGGCAGCTATAATAACAGTGCGAATCGTTATTAGTTCATGAATATCTTCGCGAACACATCCATCAAAACGATAAATAGGTGCGACATGTCCACAGCAATTTCTGATGTTGAAATCGAATACCCAGAAAGCGATGGCAAACCGATGGCCGAGACCGAATGGCATATTGATGCAATCATTCGAATGCGCAG
>JAYTVL010000005.1:0-9315 GCA_043744075.1 Pirellula sp.
GCTTGCCCCCGACGGATGCGTTTTGGCGTACTACATACAATTGGGGTTCCAACTCCCGTTCCCCTTCGGCTCTTGCCCGCCGGAGGCGGGCAAAGCCGACGGGGAACGGGTCGATTCGCGAGTGACGCCGTTAGTACGCCAAAACAAGGTTGGTGGGGGACAAGCCCCCGACCAACCTGAAAGGCCAGATCGCAGAACGGTACAAAACTCGCGTCAACGCATTTTTCGTAAAATGCTATTTGTCGCACAGACCAGCCAGAGGCTGGAAGCCTATGCTACTAATTCTTGAACGAAGCAATGCTCCCTCCTTGCAAGGTACCGTTATGATTCATTTGCAAAAACTTTGCATGGCTATCTCGATAGCATCGTTAATTTTTTGCTGCGTGTGCCCCGCCCTTGCCGAGAGTGCAGTTGAGAAATCAATCGAGTTTAATCGCGACGTTCGTCCAATTCTGTCCGATCATTGCTTTCCTTGTCACGGACCGGACCAAGGGAAACGGCAAGGCGAGTTGAGACTGGATCTTGAAATGGATGCCAAGGCTAAAAAAGACGATGTGCATATTATTGTACCTGGTGACGTTAGTCGGAGTGAACTCTTTCGCCGCGTAACCAGTTCGGACCCAATTGAAAAGATGCCGCCGGTCGAATCTGGCCACAAATTAGATTCCCATCAGATCGAAATCCTGCGAAAGTGGATCTCGCAAGGTGCAGCTTGGCAACAGCATTGGGCTTTCATTCCCCCAAGTCATTCAGCATTTCCAGTCGCAAAGAACTCGAGCTGGGTTCGAAATGGAATCGATTCGTTTGTTGCCCAAAGACATGAACGTGAGGTCATATCCCCGAATATCGAAGCGGACAAGTCAACACTTATTCGCCGTGTTACGTTTGATTTAACGGGAATTCCGCCAACCCTAGAAGAAATTGATGCTTATCTTTCGGACGACGATCCGAATGCCTATGAGAAGCTGGTCGATCGATTGTTGAGTTCTCCACGGTATGGAGAACGCATGGCCACGCGCTGGCTCGATGCTGCTCGATATGCCGATACCAATGGCTATCAGAGCGATGGTGAACGTTCGATGTGGCGATGGAGAGACTGGGTGATCGATGCTTTCAATGCAAACATGCCGTTTGATCAGTTTACGTTGGAGCAATTGGCTGGCGACCTCCTAAGTCATCCTACTTTAGAACAACGTATTGCCACTGGATTTAACCGCAATCATCGAGGCAACGGCGAGGGGGGAATCGTCCCAGAGGAGTATGCAGTCGAATACGTAGTCGATCGAGTCGATACCACTGCAACTGTTTGGCTTGGACTGACGATGGGCTGCGTCCGCTGTCACGATCACAAATTTGATCCATTTACGCAAGAAGAATACTACAAGCTCTTTGCTTACTTCAACAACATTCCCGAGCGAGGAAAAGCAGTGAAGTTTGGCAACTCGCCGCCATTAATACGAGCTCCAACGCGATTGCAACGAAAAGAACTCGAATCACTGCAAGCCAAACTGAACAGGACTGAATCAGAATACGCTACGTTACAAAGCAATATTCAACAATCGCAACGAGAATGGGAGATATTGGCTCAAACGAAAAATGTCGCTAATTGGAATGTTCGACGGGAGCTCAATGCCCATTTTGCTCTGGATGAGGATAGCGATCAGAAGCCTAGTCCAGTGGGCCGAGCCGCGTATTTTGATGGTGCTCGCGAAGTTAGTGAAACCATCGCGGGAGACTATGGTTTTCATGACAAATTCACGCTCGCAGCTTGGGTCCAGGCCAGCAATCAACGTGGCGGTACCGTCCTCTCGCGGATGACGGATGTGGAAGAGGGGAGTGGCTACAGCGTCAGGATTGTCGACGGCCACCTAGAAGTTGCTCTCGTTAAACGCTGGCTTGACGATGCTATTCGCGTTCGGACTCAACGTGTAATTACAACTGGGGTGTGGTACCACGTTGCCGTAGTTTACGATGGTTCGCGTTTTGCGCCCGGCGTGAAGGTATATATCGACGGGGTGAAAGAATCTATGGAATTTCAGTTGGACGATTTGAATCAATCATTCCAATCGAAAGAACCGTTTCGAATTGGCGCTGGTCACGGTCCTGATTCGCGATTCCATGGATGGATCGATGACGTATCCGTTTTTAATGCAGAATTGAGTCCAACTGAAGTTGCGATATTGTCGGTTCAGGAAACCATTGCACAAATTATCGACATTGCTCCGAACGGCCGAAGCGATCGTCAGCGGCACAAACTCCACGCTTGTTTTCTTGAGTCCCACGCTCCGAAGCCCATCTCAGATGTCTACCAGGAGTTGAATCGCAATCGAGAAGAATTTCGCCTCTTTCAGGAGAGCTTGCCGACAACGATGGTTATGGAGGAGAACCCAGTTCCACGCGAGACCCATGTTCTGATTCGCGGCGTCTATCATGATCGAGGCAAAAAAGTCGCGCCGGCTGTCCCAGCGAAAATCCCGCTGCCTCTTGATGGAACGAACTCAAATCGATTGGGGCTGGCTAAGTGGGTTGTGAATCCAAACAATCCTTTAACTGCACGTGTTGCCGTCAATCGCATCTGGCAATTGCATTTCGGTACTGGGTTGGTCAAGACAGTCGATGATTTTGGCTCACAAGGCGAATGGCCAAGCCACCCTGAGTTGCTTGACTGGTTGGCTACCAACTTCACGAGCTCGGGTTGGGATGTCAAAGGTCTGCAGCGATTGATCCTGTGCAGCTCGACTTATCGCCAATCGTCGCGTCAATCGCAACTTCATCAACAGCGAGACCCGGAGAATCGATTGTTGTCCCGCGGTTCGCATGCAAGGCATTCTGCTGAAATGATTCGAGATTCAGCCCTTGCCGTCAGTGGACTGCTGACTGAACGGATTGGTGGACAGTCGGTAAAGCCTTATCAGCCCGATGGCCTCTGGAAGGAACTTAGCGGGGAAGACTATAAACAAGATATGGGTGAGAGTCTCTATCGACGCAGTCTCTATACCTATTGGAAACGGACGAATGCTCCCCCAAGCATGATCACTTTGGATGCGGCGGGTCGCGAGGCTTGTATTGTTCGTGAATCTCGAACCAATACTCCATTGCAAGCCTTGACGTTGATGAACGACGTAACTTTTGTTGAAGCGGCTAGGGGATTCGCAGAGCGAATGATAAAGGAAGGGGGCCATTCGCTCGAGGAGCGACTGCGATGGGGATTCAGATTGTGTCTTTCTCGGTACCCCAAAGATGACGAATTGACTGTCCTAGTTGCTGGCGCGAAAGCGAATCTTGAAAAATACCGCGACGATACGAAATCGGCGTCGGAGTTAATAAAGGTTGGCGAGTCTATGATCGATGCAAGGCTAGAATTAAGTGAACTCGCTGCATTCACTGTTGCTGCTAGCCTGATGCTCAATCTCGATGAATCCATTACCAAACGGTAGACGGAAGGAAGAGGAGTCAGGCGCTCCATGGTGCCGTCTCGATGGGCGTGGATTTGTGGTGCAACCACTCGAATGCGACAGGCTATTGAAAAAGTTAAAATGAGAATTGGAAAATGCAAAATGTAAGGGATGGATGTGGTGTTGACGTGTACTTACGCAAATAACCCTACACTCTGGAGCATGGGTTTTGGATCGATGAGGCGAAGATCTGGAAGAGCGAAGTTCAGCATCTTTGTAACATTGTCGGAAAGGGAATCAACAAAAACCCAATCAACAGTAGGTCTTACCTTTCACCGCTAAATTTTGCATTTTTCAATTCTCATTTTAACTTTTTCAATTTCTCGTCATAGATAAGCCCCGGCTTGCATGCAAACTCCCGCGATGTTACCAAGCGGCGTCGATCATAAGTCGGGCGGCCGGGTGAACGATACCAAGCCACCGGGTGGCACGCCCAAAGGTTGTGATGAAAAGCGTGGCTGGCAAACGATTTTAGCAACTTCCACGCCCTTCGTCCCTCAGGGCGTGCCACCCGATGCACATAGACGGAATTTACCGTGTGTTATACTACTTCTTGCAGCAAATCTTGATTTTCAACACCAAAGCTTCCACGGCAAAAACATGTACCAACGCAGACAGCTCTTAAAGAATACGGGATTGGGATTAGGGGCCATTGCGTTGACTTCCTTGATGGACTCCGATCGACTTTTGTCTGCAGACGGATCTGTTGGTAGCGACGCTCTAAAACCACCTCCGCAGCATTCCGGTCAACCGGGATTGCCGCATTTCGCAGCCAAGGCCAAACGGGTCATCTATTTGTTTCAATCCGGCGCACCTTCGCAAATGGACCTGTTCGATTACAAGCCCATGCTTGCAGGGAGATTTGGGACCGATTTACCTGACTCTATCCGTCAGGGGCAGCGGTTAACTGGTATGACTGCGACGCAGGATCGTTTTCCAATTGCTCCGTCTCGATTTCGATTTGAACAACATGGCCGTTCTGGCGCGTGGATCAGCGAACTCTTGCCCCACACAGCCAAGGTTGCTGACCATTTGTGTTTCATTCGCTCAGTACACACCGAAGCCATCAATCACGATCCAGCAGTTACTTTTTTGCAGACTGGAGCGCAGTTGGCTGGCCGACCGAGCATTGGATCTTGGATTTCCTATGGACTTGGAAGCGAGAATCAAGATCTACCCGCATTTGTAGCCATGGTCTCGCAAGGGAGTGGCAATACGGCCGATCAGCCGCTTTATGATCGGTTGTGGGGAAGCGGGTTTCTGCCGACCCGTTACCAGGGGGTCAAATTTCGTAGCGTTGGCGATCCCGTGTTGTTTTTGTCGAACCCGAATGGACTCGATGCTCCAATGCGTCGACGAATGCTCGATGATCTAAAGCAATTGAATCGATTGCAACTCGCTGAATCCGGCGATCCTGAAATCGAAACGCGGATTGCCCAATACGAGATGGCATTTCGAATGCAGACCTCCGTCCCTGAGCTGACCGATGTTAGTCAAGAGCCAAAACATGTATTCGAAATGTATGGTCCGGACTCCGACAAGCCGGGAACTTATGCTGCGAATTGCTTGATGGCCAGGCGCCTCATTGAGCGAGGAGTCCGTTTCGTACAATTGTTTCATCGCGGATGGGACCAACATGTAAACTTGCCAAAGCAGATCGTAGGCCAATGCCGAGACACCGACCAGCCTTCAGCCGCATTGATTCGCGATCTTGATCAGCGTGGATTGCTTGACGATACGCTGATTGTGTGGGGAGGAGAATTTGGGCGGACCGTTTATTGTCAAGGCAAACTCACGACGGAAGACTACGGACGCGATCATCATCCAAGGTGTTTCACTATCTGGTTAGCCGGTGGCGGAATTCGTCCAGGTATGACCTACGGATCGACCGATGACTTTAGTTACAACATTGTTCAGGCCCCAGTCCATGTGCACGATCTTCAAGCGACGATCCTGCACTGCTTAGGAATCGATCATGAAAAACTGCACTACAAAGTACAGGGGCGAAATTTTCGTTTGACGGATGTTCACGGAACTGTCGTGAAGGATGTCCTGGCCTAATGCCACATCCATCCCTTACATTTTGCATTTTCCAATTCTCATTTTAACTTTTTCAATTGCCCCTCGCTAGCGCGCCAGCGGCTCAAAGTGAGTGCCATTAGTATGTGGCCCCAGAGTCGCCTGCCCCGTTAGCGTGCTTATAGTTCACGAGCAAAAACTAATCCATGTTCAACCGAACGAAAACCTAGCCTTTGCAACAGCGTAACAGATCGCTGTTGGTCGGCTGACGCAAATGTTCGAACAGCTCGTCGTCGTTCTTGTTGGAGTTGGCGCAAAGATTCCGCCATCAAATACACAAATCGTTCCCTAGCGTCTTCTGCTTCAGGCACCATTGGCAACCATAACCGGACAACACTCGAATCGACCCCCAAGATCGTTGGGTCCGGAAACCAAAACATGATTTCGTTCTCTACTTTAGGCGGCGACCTCAGAACCAAATTGAATCGAATCTGCTCGCAGTGTCCGAGAACCGAACTGAGCCACCATTCGTGAGTGTCTTCGTCAAGTAGCCTCCCAACCGTGCAAGTTCGTCTTATTCCGATCTGCGTCCGGTCCATAGGTGGCCGAAACGATAACAGGTCCAATTCCCAGCACTCGGTGGGACGCGTTGGGGCGAAGCTTGCCTGCGACAACCATCGTTGGGTGCGCACATCCTTTGCGACGACTCCCATCAGGTTGTCCCCTTCGCCTACGCCCAAATAGAATGCGTTTTGCTCAGTTGTGCCGAGGGCCGTGCAACTCTTCGCGTTCTGTTCTTTCAATCCCATCAATGCATGCTCAATTAGCTCTTTCGCTATCTGATCCTCATCTTGATTTGGCGTAATGCAAATCTTGTGAAGGATTGCGAATGAATTACTGACATCACTTCCATCCGCATTGCTCGCGAACCCAGTATGTATGAAACCAACTGGGACACGATCATTGTCCGTTGCAAGAACCAGACTGCTACTTTTGAAAAATGGTTTACTGAGAATGCATTGATCCCAGACACTTACCGGGCAAGCACTCTTGGAATGGAAAGCGGCGTGATGGTCGTGCCACAGTTTGGCAAGATTTGGAGTATCAGTGTTAAGGAAAGACCTGATCGTCCACACGACATTCACCCGAGTACCGCGGGGACTCGAAAGCATTCCGAATCGGAGGATGGAGCGTTTTGTAGGGCTTCGACTCGCGAAAGAGATGCGTGTAATACGTCGGGGGCGAGCACATTTTGCAGTTCAAATGCATGAACCATGGGTTCAACGTTTTCGGTGTCAATCTCCGCAAGTTGCTCGACGAGTTCAACGATTTTGCCTAGCTTTTCCGTCAACTCAAGCACTTCGGCGGGAGCCAGGGAAAGCCTCGCGAGATTTCCAATCCGAATCACATCTTCGGCAGATAAAGCCATCGACGTACCTCGGTTGAATTACTTTGGCAAAGCAAAAGGCTTGACTCGAATAGCCTTACGGATTCGACCGCTTCGGATGCACTGTGTGCAGACACGAATCGTCCGTACTTCGCCATTTGGAAGTGAAACCTTGCAATTTTGCAAGTTTGGCGTGAACTTTCGTTTGGTAATACCAGTAACCTTAGTTCCTACACCGCCCAAGTATTTAGCCTTACCACGGATCTCTACTTGATTCCCGACGGACGCTATTTTTCCGCAAACTTCACAAGCCTTGGACATGATCTACCTTAAAACACCAACGAATCGAACCTGTAAGCACTGACTTTTGTCCCTGAAAGGGGATTGGATTATAGCCGTTCAGCGCTAAGTCGCAACATCAAAATAGTTCAGCAATGCCCCGATTGATGAAAAATCACAGGGAAATTAAACTCTGTGACGACTGAAGACTACCATCCGATCCGAAATTTTACGATTTTGGGCGATCGGGTTGAATATTGCTGGTCCAATAACTCCTCATTATCTCGCGGATCGCCAACAAGATGACTGTTCAGAAGTTCACGCGAGAATTAGCCAGCGTTATCGAATCTGCTGGAAAATTGGCCTGTGCGGTCAAAGCTGACGCCATATTGGTTTTGCTCGACAGCGCTACCGACTGGGAACGTCTACGGGAGCTAGTTCCGCCAGAAATAAAGCGAATCTTAGTAGCGGCCGACAGACTTGAGGACTTGGCTGACGCTGACAAATTTGGCCTTATCCCATTGGTCTTAAACAAAGAGGACTCACCGCTACTTGAGCGATTGCAGCACGCTTTGCTCGAAGCGGTCGCAGATGAACTGCTAGCAAATCATTGCGACGTCATCGCTGTTTATTGTGGCTTCGAGGTTAATCGAATCGATTCCATTTCGATTATTCGTTTGGACGAGCGAATGCGGCGATTTACGAGTCGAGATTTGCAACGGCTCGAGAGTTCCGTACCTCTAAACAGCCTCAAAATCGTGATCGATTTGGCTGTCCAAATTGGTCGCGAGGGACGTGAGGGAAAAAAAGTTGGAACGATGTTTGTTGTGGGGGATACCCGCAAAGTCCTCCAGCATTGCAAGGATAGCGGCTTCGACCCACTCAAGGGCTATAGCCGAAAGAGCCGAAACCTACACGATGCTCGAGTCCGAGAAGACATTAAAGAAATTGCCCAAATGGACGGTGCATTTGTAGTCTCGCCGGACGCCGTAGCCGAGCGTTCTAGGCAAATAATCGAGATGCTGCATGAGAATTTGCAACTCTCCAAAGGCCTAGGTTCACGCCATTGGGCTGCCGCTGCAATCACCCAGCGCACTAAGGCCATTGCAATTGTCGTAAGCCAATCTAGCAGCACCGTCCGCGTCTTTCAAAACGGTGCATTGGTTTTGCGAATTGAGCCGATGGAACAGGCTGTCAAATGGCAAGAGTTCAACTATGAGCCACCTCCGAACGAAGCGGCGGACTGACGAATGGCAAAACCATTTGTTGCTGTGGTCACTGGAGCGTCAAGCGGTATAGGCCAGGCAATTGCTTTCGAATTTGCTAGCCGCGGTGCAAACTTAGTATTGAACTGCCAAAAAAACCTGCAGGGGCTCGCAAAGACGATTTCAATCATTCGTAATCTTCCAGGATATCAATCCGAGCTGCTAGCGATTCTTTCAAATATCGAACTTGCTGATTCCAGTGGATCGTTAGTCGAAGCAGCTTTTGAACGGTACGGCTATGTGGATGTTTGGGTGCACTCAGCAGGAGCGGACGTTTTGACCGGCGATGCTCGTGAACAGGCCTTTTCAGAAAAACTGACCAAGCTATGGCGGATGGATGTGCTTGGAACAATCGTTCTTAGTCGAATGGTCGCGGCAAAAATGCTTTTGCAAGAACAATTGTATGATCGATTGCCCTCCATAATACATTTAGGATGGGATCAAGCTGAAGATGGCATGGAAGGGGATAGCGGCCAGTTTTTTTCTGCAACCAAAGCAGCGATCGCTGCGTTCTCGAAAAGCCTTGCTAAGACCGTCGCACCGCATATTCGCGTGAATTGCATCGCTCCTGGTTGGATACAAACGGAATGGGGCCAGCAAGCCTCGTCGCCTTG
Organism: Pirellula sp.; assembly: GCA_043744075.1. Taxonomy (GTDB): domain Bacteria; phylum Planctomycetota; class Planctomycetia; order Pirellulales; family Pirellulaceae; genus JBKCUI01. Next base: position 9,020 of record JAYTVL010000005.1, read on the forward strand.
GCAGCAAAGGGCCAAAGGCGAATCGATGCTTGGCAGGTGGGGACAGGCGCGGGACATAGCACGAGTGGTTGCGGCCGTCAGTTTTGGCGACGGAGCCTTCATCAATGCTCAAACGATCGCAGTCAATGGAGGTTGGCAAGGCATGCCGCGCAGTTCGCAAACTGATGCGAAACTCGACGATTAGATCCCAACCACCTCGGACGGGTCGGCAAGATAAAGCCGCATGTATTGAATGGCGAGGCGCGAAATCATGCAATTCTTTTTGGTTCGGAACACGACAAAAGGCTCTGTTCATG
>JAYTVL010000006.1:0-9315 GCA_043744075.1 Pirellula sp.
GCAGACTTCCACGCCTTTCGTCGCCTCTCAATACCAAGACATCCCCCGTGCGCCCTTAGTAACTTGACCATCGGAATCTCACACTCGAACCCAATCTCACACCCTCGAACTCTCGCCCAAAAGTATTGCATCGAGATCTCATCTGACTTCCGTATTCGCCTATATCTTATTGCGCTCGTTCGAAAACAGTTTTGATCCCCTGCCAATCCAACCGAGACTAAACTCCAAAGAGCTCAAACCCAACCAAACCAGCGGATGAACACAGAACCGGTTTCAAACTTAATTGCATTGCCCATCCACTCCCAAAACCGCCTAAGCAGAATACCGCCTAAACAATAAACTACCTAAACAACTTCGAGCTGATGAACTTTAAGATGCCATCTACCAATCCAACCGTTTTGTCAAAGATCAATTCCCTGTCGGCTAGGAACTGTAAAGTTCCCATCCGCAAGGGGTCACCATGGTATCGCTAAAGCCAGTGCAAGTCAAGCCAGGTGACAAGATTTTCTTCATAGGTTGCAGAATGCACGCATTTCTCCGCTAGCCCTCGAACATTAGAGCGTCCAGCAGAGCAGTCACACATCAGTCCGATTTCGAACGTGCATATGCCTCGGCCAAACTTTCATCTAACCCAACCACCCATTTGCGCCCCTCTGTTTCTAGTTCCACGTAGTTGGCGCCAACCTTTCTTACCAACCCGTTAACGCCACCCAGCTTTAGCTGATCACCTTTCCGCAGTTTATAAGTCTTGCTTTCCGTCTTAGACTGTATCCAGGCTTCTGGAGCGTCGCCATCAAACATAAGCGCTGTGATCATCGCTTGCGATGCTACGTCGAATTGAACTGGCGGCTTCTGCGCCGGTGGGAGCGGATTGACTTTGATTGTCAACGATTGCAGTGAAGACTTTCTTGGTATGCCGTTGTCGGTTACTTGGACATCTAATTTGTAGTCACCAATCTCTTTAATACTCCCCGTCAGACTACCAGTGTCCTTGTCGATTAGCAGGCCTTGGGGAACATCTCCCACCAATTCATAAATGAGTCGCTGTTTGGGGTCCAATTCTTGTGCTTCGACGGTATGTGAAAGCGGTGAACCGACGTTAACCGACGCCGATCCCTTGGGTGCTAATCTGGGTGGTTGGTTTGCCGGAGCAAAGAGATTCCGCCCCAGAATCGTTTCCTTGTATTCATCCAAAGATTTGCCGAAACGTTTCGAGTCTCCACTGGGAGGCTCTTGTTTTTCTTTGGCAATTCCTAACGCGAGCACTTCGCAATCGAGCGAAATGTTTAATTGGTCCGGTTCAGGCGAATTTGGAATGGGCCTCATATCAAACTGCGAGATCCGATGCAAATAATCCTTTGAGAAAAAACCATACAATAGCTCAGTGGCGTTTTCGATAGTTCCTGTTCCAGTCAGTTTATACTTGTAAAGATGGTAAGAACCGTCTTTCTCAACAAGCTCTCCGGAGTTTTGGATTCTTGGCTCATTAAGCTGCGATTCTTCGCCAAGTGAGATAAGCCACTTCTGATAATCTGCTGAAGCATTTTCTTCGGAGCGTGGTAACGATTTTGCTACTACTTTATTGAGCTTCAGTCTAGCCACGTCGCCTGCGGTCAATTCAAGCTCTTGATCGTTTTTTTTCTTTTCGAGCGATGCGATAAGCTCTTTCTTTTTCTCGAAACCACTTTGGATCGTAGAAACAATGGAGTTGCCAACAAAGAGCATGCCGGCTAAACCGACTCCGGCGGCGAGCAGTTTTTCACGTGAGTTCATGGCCATAATTATGCTCCCGCTCCGCTAGCGTTGACGGTTGGTGGGGTGGGTTCTAACACAGGTGCTTTGGACGATTCATTAACCTTCGTTTCCTTGGGATTAGGGTTATCTTCATTTTGCTTTGGGTCTTTCGCTGCCTGTGTCTCTTGCGAAGACGTTGGCGGTACGATTTCCGACTTTGAACTGTCCATTGCTTTGTTAGACTGAGTCGAAGGCTTCTTCTGAGTGCCGACCGATCGAGGGTCGCTGACACTGACGGCAGGTAATTTCATTACAAGTTCTGACTCAATAGGGAAATCTGGATTTCGACTTTGTGAAACCCCCCTATACTTGATTACATGCTGTGGATCGCTAAACGCAAATAGGATTTCGGGGACATCATTAAATTCTCGCGCAACAAATTTTGTTGAGATCGTTGAAGTGCCTGCTTGAGGTTCTATCGCAAATAATACGGCCCCGAAAATCGCTCTGTCCGAACTGGCGTCCGCTCGGGTTGACATGTACTCCAACTCGTCCAACCAAGGATGGTCTCCCTTGAGGAACTTTTCTACTTTGTTCCAGTCGGATACTTTCTTTGATGACAGTTTGATTGTCTCATCGTTCGCGCTTATCACTGTATTGAGAGCTGCGATTTCGAGGTCGAGCGCAGAATGACTCATCCAATACCAAGCAAACCCGCCCAAAAGTAACGTTGCAGCCGCCGCTCCAAGTACGGCATACAAGACGACAGGCCTCGTCTTTTCAACACGTTTCCTTGGATTGGAAAAATCAATTAGACGATCCGAAACTTGTGGGGCTAACAATGCGCCCATCGTTGCCGCGAATTTACCTACTTCACCACTTGCCTCAGCACGCACCGACGAAGATGCTTCGAACAATTGAAACGGGTCAAGGCTTGTAACAGGTACACTCAACGATTGCGAAAGCGATTTACACAGATCTGCATGCTGTGTGTCATCGCCCCAAACGCATATCTGTTCGACATTCAGATTTGGACGCTGCGAGGCTGCGGCGATCATCGTGCGTTTGATTTCACCAGTCAACACTTGCTGATTGGAGGCGGCATTGTTTGAATCTGAAAACCGAACGTTTCGCATGAAGACCACATGGCCATTCTCGGTCACCGCCATATCTGCTTCATCTCGAAACAGATCCAGCAACAAAACGACCGAACTAGCCAGTTGCGGTTGTTTTACGACCGCCATGGTCGCCGAAGCCATCGGACGAAGTACAAGTTGCGTCAAAGTTAGTCCACAGGTTTCAAGTACTTTGTGAACGCGATCGATCAGCGCTGGGTTCATCGAGGCAGCCAAGCACTCCGTCATGTTTTCATGACTCGATGGCATCGTTACGAAGTCGATTGGCCAAGTGTCTCCCACATTTGCAAAATGACGCTGGGCTGCAAAACGAACCATGTCCGGCAACTCATTGCGGTCCACTGTTGGCAATGACAACGCTCGTAACTCGATGCTACTTCTGCCAACACAGACAATTGCGTCACCAGATTTGACTCCAACCTTCTTTAGCAAAGTCTGGATGGCTTCAAGAGTTTTCGAGCTAGCGAACAGTTCCTCGTTCTCCCCCAATTCCAATGGAGAAGAAACGACGTGTTCTAGCGAAACTCCGGTTAGGCCTTTGGTTCCAACGGCAATTCGAATCTCGTTCGGTGTACAATCTATTGTTACTACGCGTGACATATAAATCCGTTTTTGCTTTCCTAGTTCGATATTATTTGGGCTTTAGGCGGTAAGGCAATCGCAATCGCTTTGGGATTTTGAGCCTCAATGCGCTAGCATGAGGGTTTGAACAGTAAGTGATTCATTGGCTTCCAGCCCGCAAGCTAGCGCGTTGCGGCTCAAAGTGAGTACCGTTGAGCGCTAGCGGATGATTGCCAATCCCATTGCTCTTTGTCCCAAAGACGCTTGACTGAATCCGCGACCGAGGTGATCCATCTTGCGATAGAGCGCCACAATCGGAATCTGTCCGGAAGCGTCGATGACGGCTTCGGTTCGAGCATATCCGGCTGACTGTTCGAAGTAACCGACGCTTTGAACTCGAAACACGTCCCCGCCACCTGTTACCAACGGAGCAATCAATTGCATCTGCTGAAGCGTGACAATCCCCTCGACTAGAGGCCAAGTTTCAAATTTGCGATTCTGATTGTCTACCGATTGGGCGCGAGCATCGATCAATTTGTTCAAAATGTCGGCTGTCATTCCAGGCAATCCGGAAAGGATTTCCCGAGGAGCCTCATTAATACTAATCCGTCCAGGCAAAACCGTAGCCTCTACCGCCGTAAGTTTGTCCATAATCGTTGGCAGCGACAGTCCCAGCGATATCGGTGACGAAGTCAAAGGGGACGTAAACGTCACTTGTTCGCCGTTGACATCTGCTGTGAATTGGGCGTCGATTAGGTCTAAAACTTGCTTGACTTTGCTACTTGCACCTTGGGATGTATCGATGTTTAAGGATGTGAATGCAGCTGCTGTCCAAGGAGTTACTTTTGGGACTGTTCCACCGCCACTTGTTCCTCCACCACCCGTTCCGCTTCCACCCGTTCCGCCTCCACCCATTCCACCGCCGCCAAATCCACCGCCATTTCCACCTCTTCCTCCACCTTTTCCATTTTTGCCTCCTCCTTGACCGCCAGGGCCACCCTGTCCGCCACCTGGGCCTCCCGGTCCACCGTTGTTGCCGCCACGACCTCCAGCACCACCAGGGCCCCCTCCTCCGGGACCTCCGTTGTTGCCGCCGCGACCACCAGCACCTCCGGGGCCACCAGCAGGGCCTCCTGGACCTCCGTTATTGCCGCCGCGACCGCCAGCACCACCACCGCCAGCACCACCGCCAGCACCACCGCCGCCAAAACCACCACCTCCTCCACCTTGGCCACCACCTCCTCCACCTTGGCCACCGCCGCCAAAACCGCCGGCTGCTCCGCCTTGGCCTCCTTGACCACCGCCACCTTGCCCCCGTCCTCCGCCTATTGGACCCTGAAGAAATGCGACCATTGAAAACGGCTGGAAATTGATAATCGATAGATCAAAATTCGAACGTCCGCCTCGTCCGCCTCCGGTACCTCCTCCAGCACCTCCCCGGCCTCCACCACCAGTTCCGCCTGGTCCGCCATTGCCGCCCGGTCCGGCGCCACCACCGCCACGTTGTCCTCCGCCGCCGCCTTGGCCACCGCCGCCTTGGCCACCGCCACCAGGTCCACCTCTTCCACCTCCTTGGCCGCCTCCAGCACCACCCGGTCCACCGCCGCCAGGTCCACCTCTTCCACCTCCTTGGCCGCCTCCAGCACCACCCGGTCCACCGCCGCCAGGTCCACCTCTTCCACCACCTTGGCCGCCTCCGGCTCCACCCGGTCCGCCGCCGCCAGGTCCACCTCTTCCACCACCTTGGCCGCCTCCGGCTCCAGGTCCACCACCTCCACCATTTCTGCCGCCTCCGCCTCCACCAAATCCTGCGCCACCGCCACCAGCTGCGCCACCACCACCTCCGCCACTTGCGCCTCCGCCACCACCAGCTCCACCGCCAGCACCAGCGCCATTGACTCGGTAAGCGATGATAAATGTCGCGAGATCTTCGCCAACAGCCGATGCCAAATCCGTCTGAAGCGTTGCCAAATCGGAACCGTTGATATTAATACGTGCAGTACCGTCACCAGCCGCGTTCTTTTCCTTGGAATACAACGTCAAATAAATAGCCCAACCCAAGTCCGGCAACTGAGCAGCACCGTCAGCAGTTAATGTTGAAGACGCCGTCGATGCCGAATTCCCCATCGAAGAACCCGATTGTTGCGCTGCTGTCTTTTCGGACGCCTCAAGCACGCCATTTCGATTTTGGTCCAATCCAAATAGCAAACTCGGTGTAACGCCACGGACAAGCAGTAGCTGTTCGATGGATTGTAAGGGCCCGTTGACGGGCGCGTACGGAATTGGCAACTGTGTGTAGTATTCTCGCTCAGCCCCATACTCACGCGGTTCATCGTCCGCATCAATGAAATCTAGAATCGCATCGGCAACATCTTCGGTCATGCCGGGAAGCGCCATGAGAAGTGTTCTTCCTGTACCGCCACCCGTTCCTCCAGCACCTGCTCCGCCTCCTGCACCTGTTCCGCCACTTGCACCTGCAGTTCCGCCTGACGATGCCGCACCAGCAGCGCCTCCACCCGCTCCGCCCGCTGACAATCCTAGACTGGACAAATCCGCTCCACCCATCTGCTGCGCTAGTTGGCCGATCGACATCATGCTGTCGATAATCGGCAGGACATTGAGATTCAGACGCGCGGACTCATTGTGCAGCCCAAACCGAAAGCTTGCGTATTTGCCGTTTTCATTGAGGTCCGGTGCGACCAATGAGTAATTGCACAAGTTGCTTTGACCGCGACCAGTTAACACATTTATAGCTTGAAAGGTATTCGCGTTATTGTACGTTCCGCCCGATTCATCTCGCGTTTGTCGAGGATATGCTAAGAAGAGTCTAGCCGCATCTATCCCTGAATCCGCCGCATTTCTAGCTTGAATTGTCTCACCCGACAATCGAGACTCCTCGTGGCCGATTAACATCGATTGTGAAAAAGCCAATGCACTCAGTGTGATGGCCGCTAAGACTAGCATCACGGCCAGCAAAATAAATGCGTTACGCTTTGCCTTGGCTGCATCCAACGTGCGTTTCTTATTCTTTGTCATTTTCGATTTCATTTTATAACCCCACGGAACTCATTCCGTTGTTCGTTGAACCTGTGGCTGTTGTTCCCTGAGGCGCGACGAGCAACTGTGCCCCAGGAATAATCGTATTGGTCGAATAGACTTCTAGGCCATATTCTTGCATCATGTCGGCCGAAATCGAGGAAATTGCAATCCCCGGCACTAGCGGTTTCGATTTAGCGCGACTATCACGCTGCATCGCTATTGTGATCTTGACAACATGAGGTAGCCCCTGCTGGCTTCCATCCCACTGAATTTGCCAAGTTGCACCATCGAAGTATTGAAACTCAATTGCCAACACTTCTGGAGCGATCAACTCGCCAGTCCTAAGCAATTGAGTGCTCTGCGCGTTTTCATACGCATATTGAGTCACCGCTCGATCCACAGAACGGCGAACCAGCCCGCCGTTGGATATCGCAACAGAGCCAGAATTCGCACTTGCGGCTTCTTGTCTCAATTGCCCTAACCCATCTTGAACGCCATCGGTTCGAGGAGACTGGACATAATAGCCAACTGTTTTAACGTCACTAGGCATATCGCCAAGTGTTCCCATCGATGTATTGCCAATCTTTGGATAATACTCATCCGGACGAGGCAAGCGACTTACGTCGATTTCAATTGACGTGCTCGAACCGTAAATACCAGGTGGAAGAGCAGTCGTTGTCGTAGAAGTGGTTGGTGCGCTGGCACCACCACCACCCGATGCTCCACCACCACCCGATGCTCCACCACCACCCGACTGTCCGCCACCACTCGACTGTCCACCACCACCGCCAGATGATCCAGCACCTGCAGATGGACCGCCAGCAGATGGTGCACCACCATTAGATCCGCCACCGCCTCCCGTTGGGCTGCCACCACCGGATTGTCCACCACCTGGCGAGCCCCCTCCGCCGGATCCACCACCACCACCGCCGCCCGATGGCGCGCCGCCTCCGCCTGCTCCGCCACCGCCACCCGTTTGTCCACCGCCACCTCTGCCTGAGCCACCGCCGCCTCCGCTCGACAAGAGTTCCGCTAGGCCGCTAGTGTCAAAAGCCTGGTAGCGAATAGTTGTACGTACGTCTTCGGCAATCATGTTGAGGATAGCTCTCGCCATTTGAGCTTGCCGGACACTATCTCGTCCTGTCTCTTGATTCGTCAAGTAGAGCTGAATCAAGCCGCCGATTAACCCCGCGATCACCGCGGTCAGAGCCAGCGACAATATCAATTCAATTAACGTGAAAGCCGAGCGTCGTCGAAATCGGAATGTAGCTTGGCACCATTTGCCCCGAGCAACCCGCAAGTGGCCTTGAATCTGTAATGGTCGGGACAGTAGTCCTAACCTACGTTTGACTTTCATTGAATGCCTCCGCTGCCACTTGATGAGGCTCCTGTCGTTGATGTCGACGTAGGCAGAGTATCCAGTCCCAAGCTGGGATCGATCATCCATCGAACGATAAAAAACAATTCTGGATTGCCGCTTGTGGCATCAGGCTGATCTGTCACGCTTAGCCGGACACCAATCATATTTGGTCGTTCTGCAGTCGAGGTTTGGATTTTATAATACCAAGCGCTTCGTCGACGGGAATCGGTAATTTGAGTCCAGCTCGATGAAGTGAGGGGAATCGCGCCCGCCAATACTTCTGACATCTTGGATTCGCATAGCATTTGCGCAGTTGAAAGCCGCTGTGCCATTCGACCGTTGTCGGTCGCTTGTTTAGTTATCTGAGTCAGCAACGCGGCGGATACGGCCAAAATCGAAAGCGCCAGTACAACCTCGAGGAGAGACAGTCCTGATCGGCGGTGGTTAGTGCCGCGGCCTAAGTCTTTTTCTCCCCCCGGTGGGCTCGTCCCATCGGAGGCAAAGTTTCTTACGCTAGAACCAGTCCATGCGAACCACGCAGACCCCACCGGCCTCTCGCCGGTCGGTGAATCAGTTTTACGGCTAGGAAGTCTCGCAACCATTGAACGAACCTTTCGCAACCCGTGGGATGAACCCACAGGGGGCGTTGTATGGTTTCTCTCGTGTTGGTTTAGATCACGAAACGTTCGCTCCGACGGGATAAACCCGTCGGGGGCGGGCTTGGGGCTTGTTTGCATAGTTATAGGATTCTCTAAACATTCTTCAAGGTGAAGCAATTGCAGTCAATCGCATCGACCTTAATTGCCCAGTCACACCGCGAATTTGAATCGCCATACGTTTCCCTTGTGCGTCGGCCAAAATGATTTGAGCAGTAGTGCATGATCCGTCTGGGTACAGCAAGAGAGGGGACGAAAGACCAGATCCGTCTCCTTGCGAAGTTCCTCCACCGGCAGGAACAACGCCTCCCGACTGCTGGATTGCGAGCGCATTTCGCGAGTCGACAAGAGTCTCAACAGATGAAAAAGTGACCCCTTCAAGCAATTGCTTGGTACTGCCAGACTTACTGGATGTTGCTCCACCGCCGGTAGTCGATTGTGTCTCAATCACTTGACCGGATTGCATAAGCGTAGCACCAGCAGAAGCGTCTTGGGCTTCCGATCCATTCAGCCAAGGGGAAATGGAATAATCCTTGCCTTGCAACGTCATTCTCAAGACTTGCGCTTGACCGGTTCGCATGGCGGTCACTCGACCTGCCATAATTTCGTTACTCAGCTTGGAAATCGATTCCCCCAATCGCCGGCTACCAACCAGCGACGCGAACGTCGGGATCGCAACACCCGCCATCGCGACCAAGATTGCCAAAACCAGTATCAACTCAAACAGAGTTACTGCGGATCGCTGACTTGCTCGTGATTGGTACATGGAATGTCCGATTTGGAACGTGGGATAGGCTTCCAGCCTGTCGACAGGCTGGAAGCCTATCCC
>JAYTVL010000007.1:0-9290 GCA_043744075.1 Pirellula sp.
AGGAGCTATAACCTTGTTCGACGGCCTGTTGGATTTCGATGATGATTTGCCTCGCAGCGCTGACGACTTGGATGGCCTTCGCAAACTGTCGCTTGAGGAGGAAGGTGATGACCAGGGCGATGTCGCTGTCGTTGATGTAGTCGTTTCCGAGGATCAAGTCCAACTCGAGAGCGAAGATGATTTGCTTTCCGGGATGGAGGAGGTCGAAACTTGGTCGGATGACCCAGTTCGAATGTATTTGACTCAGATGGGCGAAATCCCATTGTTGACCCGTCAAGAAGAAATTCGGCTGGCCAAGAAAATCGAAGTCACTCGACGTCGATTCCGCACAAAATTGCTCGAATGCGACTATGTGGTGCAATTTGCCTACAAGATACTCAAGCGTGTTTATACCGGCGAATTGCCATTCGATCGTACTGTCCAGGTATCGGTTACCGATCGCCTGGAAAAGGATCAGATCCTTGGACGATTACCACACAACCTCAAGACACTGGACGTGTTGCTCAAGCGGAATCGTCGCGATTACCGCAACGCCCTGAGCAAATCGCTTCCAGTAAAAAAGCGAAAAGAAGCCTGGCAGTCCCTCGCCCGTCGTCGACGCAAGTCGGTGCGAATGATCGAGGAATTGGGTCTGCGCACTCAGCGGATCGAAACGATGATCGGAGTGCTCGAGCGATTGAGCGACCGCGTCGATGAGATCATGCACGATTTGGCGACGCTCAAATCGCACCAAGTAGCCCCCTCACAAGTGGCTCAGTTGCGACGCGAGTTTCGTCAGATTCTGGTCGCTACCCAAGAGACGCCAACATCTCTACGCAAACGCGTAAAGATGGTTAAAAAAGTTTTCACTGAGTATCAACGCGCCAAGAAGCAGTTGAGCGAAGGCAATCTTCGTTTAGTGGTTTCTATCGCCAAAAAGTATCGGAATCGCGGTTTGAGCTTCTTGGATTTGATCCAGGAAGGAAACGCGGGCCTGATGCGGGCTGTCGATAAATTTGAGTATCGTCGCGGTTTTAAGTTCTGCACGTATGCCACTTGGTGGATACGTCAGGCTATTACCCGAGCTGTTGCAGACCAAAGCCGAACCATCCGTATTCCGGTCCACATGGTAGAAACCATGTCCCGAGTCAGAAATGTTTCGCGGCAATTGCTGCAGGAGTTGGGACGCGAGCCGACACTTGAGGAAACTGCTCGTCGTGCGGAAACAACAATAGAAGAAGCTAGGCGTGTATTGGCCATGAGCCGGTACCCGATCTCGCTCGATCGCCCTGTCGGTAATAGCGAAGATAGCCAATTTGGCGACTTGCTGCCTGACGGAACGGCCGAGAGCCCCGCTGTCGGGGCCGGACAAGAGATGCTTCGTACTCGTATTAACTCAGTCCTAAAGACACTGAGCTACCGCGAGCGCGAGATCATTAAACTCCGCTACGGGCTCGGGGATGGTTACAGCTATACGCTGGAGGAAGTGGGCCACATCTTCAAGGTGACGCGTGAACGCATTCGTCAAATTGAGGCCAAGGCGGTTCGCAAACTTCAACAACCGAGCCGATCGCAAGAGCTAGTCGGGTTCCTCGACTAGTAGGTCCTGCCTGCCGGGCAGGACTCTTAGTAGGTCCTGCCAGCCGGGCAAGACTAATCCCGCCAAGATTGGTGCTGGCAACTAGCACATGTCTTCGATTGTTATCCCAACCTTTCAAAAGCCTCGGTTGAACCTAACGTCCAGCCGGGGTTTTTTCGTTTTGTTGACGGGGCTCTCATCGTGGCGGGAATTGTCCTCAATTCCCTTGTCCGAACAAACACCGAAGGAATTGAGGACAATTCCTTCCACTTTGGCCGGTAGGCTGCTTCGTTCGCAACGTGGTACAATGGGCCAGTTGACCATCTTCAAAATCTCGTCCGATGAGACTAAGTATGAAATCTATGACCATTTTGTTTCTTGGTCTTCTTTTGTTGCCATCATTGCCATCAAACGCATCTGCCCAGAACGCTGAGATAGGGCTACTGCCAAAACGATTTCTCTACGTCGTCACACCCGGAGTCCGAGATTACCTGCAATTCGGTGGCGCGGGAATACTGGTGTTCGACATGGACGACAACCACAAGTTTGTCAGACGCATAGAAACAACGGCGAGCACTCTGGAGAAACCTCGCAACATCAAAGGCGTTTGCGCTAACGCGATAACCAATCGGCTCTACTTTACGACTCCCGAAAAACTCTACTGTGTCGATCTCACCAATGAGAAGACTGTTTGGGAAGTGGCACCAGCCAACGGCTGCGACCGCATGTCCATCCTTCCCGATGGAAAGACACTCTACGTTCCATCGTTCGAAAAAGATACATGGAACGTCATCGATGCAGAAACCGGTAAGACTGTTACAGAAATAGAAACCAAGAGCGGAGCCCACAACACTGTCGTCTCCCGCGATGGATCGCGAATGTACATGGGTGGTCTGAAGTCTCCTAATCTGTTTGTAGCCGACACTCGATCGCATCAAGTGGTCCAGCAAGTTGGCCCGTTCGGCGGAGCGATTCGCCCATTCACTGTCAATGCTGCTCGAACCCGCGCCTATGTTTGTGTCAACGAATTACTTGGCTTCGAGATTGGCGACCTTACGACCGGAAAGAAACTTCATCGCATCGAAGTCACTGGATTCAAGCCGGGAGCCGTCAAGCGACATGGGTGCCCGAGCCACGGTATCGGACTGACACCCGACGAACACGAGGTTTGGGTGGTCGATGCCGCCAATGAGCACGTTCACATTTTCGATAATACGGTATCCCCGCCCAAGCAGACGCACAGCATCAAGCTTCGCGAACAACCCGGTTGGATCACTTTTAGCATTGATGGCGCTTTCGCATACCCATCCACGGGAGAAGTAATCAATACAGCGACCAAGAAGATTGTCAGCTTGCTAACAGATGAAATGGGGCGAGAAGTGCACAGTGAAAAAATGCTTGAGATCCACAAAGTCGGGACAAAAGCCACTAACATCGGCGATCAGTTCGGGGTTGGAAGAGTAGCAGTGCAGTATCAACGGCGTCCCAGCGGTGAAGCACAAGCTGCCTATGCAATCGATCTACCCGTTCTGTTTACGCCACAGTGCTATTCGAGGCCTATTGCTGGAAATACAGCTGACGCAGAGAAGCTAATCCGCGAGGCGCTTCATCAGCTCAACCTCTGTTTTTTGGAACCCGGAATTCAGATTGCGGATCATGCAAGTCGACCGTTGCTGAAGTTGAATTTTGTTGTGGCATCTGAGCAGATAGCCGCAATGGTTTCCAGCGTCGTATTGAAGCAGTTTGGTATCGACCAATCTCCTCCTGTTTCCGTTGTCGTCGGGGCGCTTCCTGATGAAGCCGCGGTCGGAGTTGATGCTGTTGCCGTCTATGATCGTCCAGCCAAGGGCGTCATGATTAAGAAACCGGGAGGGGGCCCAAGCATGACAAGGATCTCATCAACCGGTCCGCGAGTGTACATATCTGGGCAAGCCGAGAAGGGCAATACCCCGGTCGATGCAGCTGCTAAAACTATTGCCAGCCTCAAGCGAACGATGGAATGGCTTGGTTGCGATCTAAAGGATGCCTTGCAAGCCAAGTGCTTCCTGACTCCCATGTCAGCGGCTGGCGATGTCCGAAAGGAATTTGATAGCGCGTTCGGTCCTGGCCAACTACCGCTGGTTTTTGTAGAGTGGAAATCCGATTTGCCGATCGAGATTGAATTGATTGCGAATGCTCCACCGGCTAAAGCCAATGCTCCGGCGATCGAGTTTCTCACGCCAACGGGCATGACTGCCCCTCCAATCTATAGTCGCGTTGTTCGAGTCAACCGAGGCAATTGGATTTATACCTCGGGGATGCATAGCAATTTCAAGACAGCTGACGAACAAGTCCTCGGCATATTCGACGAGCTTTCGAATATCTTGAAGGCCGCCAACAGCGACTTCGCCCATTTGGTCAAGGCAACTTATTTCGTAAGCAATGACGCAACGAGCAAGAGCCTCAATGAATTGCGGCCAAGATTCTATGATCCGAAAACGCCGCCCGCCGCTTCGAAAGCGATGGTTCCAAGCGTTGGCCGTGCCGATCAAGGTATTGTCATCGACATCATCGCTGTAACACACGAGTAGCTGCCTATGGCGACCTGGGCAACAATTTCATCGGCAGGTTGAAAATGTCGACAGTCATCCAGGGGTTAATACTGGATTTGGACTAAGTTGGCAGTTTTTTGGAACCCTACGGTGTCGAGGTGGCTTTTCTATTGTGTTCAGATGTGACACAAACAAAAAGCAGAATCGGAATTGACGATCCAACTCTCGTACGACAGCGATTTGAAATTTGACGAACTCGCCGAACAAGAGATTGTCACCTTGGCCAAGTTTGATCCGCTTGCCATGTCCTATCTTTATCGGCAGCACTACGGATCCATCCATCGCTATGTGAATCGTCGCGTTGGTAACGCCCACGATACCAACGACATCGTCGCCGAGGTATTCATGTCAATGGTGCGCTACTTGCCTCGATTTCGATGGACCGGAGCGCCCTTCCGATGTTGGTTGCTTGTCCTAACTACAACCCAAATCAATCGATGGATACGTAAGAGAAGGTTTTCAAGTCTTTGGCGGTCTATCGAATCGTCCGACCAACTTATGACTAATCCACCTGATATTGTGGACGACCGAATTGAACCGATGCGATGTGCGTTATTAGCGTTGCCCTTGTCGTTTCAGACTGTACTGACATTGCACTATTACGAAGACCTTTCCGTAGATGCGATCGCGGAAATCATGAATTGCCGCCCCGGAACGGTCAAATCACGATTGTCGCGAGGCAGAGAATTGCTGCGCAGAAAATTCACAAACCATGAGGAGATAAATTCAGATGAACGAAGACCAATTGGAAGCGTGCTTAAGGAATTTGAAGTCTAGCTCGCGCGAGCCAGACAAGATTGATGGTTGCTTAGAGGAGCGAATGATGGAATTATGTTCTGGTTTAAAGAAGAATCGCCGCAGAACAAAGCGATTGGCGGTTATCATGGCCTTGCTGTTGGTCTCAGGTACTGGATTTGTGGCGTTGGGTGGTGACTCGGCAGTAATGAACTATATCGCGCCATCCGCCGAAAAAGATGCGGAAGGGAACCCTGTGCCTTACGATTTTAGTTGGGGCAAATGGATGCATGGCCTTCATGACCATTTGTGGGAACATTTTCGCAAGCTCCATGGCGGGGCCTAGAGCCCACATCTTTGCGCTCATCAGTAATCACTGCAAGCCTTTGCAGTTTTGCTGTAAGTTGTTGGCCTGATGGGATTCAGGCCAACGCAAGCGATACCATGCGTTTCTGCCCCAACGACCTTGTGTCGTTTGGACAGTAAGATTGGTCAGCTAAGGCGGGCGACTTCCCGGCTCGCATTCTCGGCCCCCGCGTGCTCGTCACACGGGTCCAACTGCCAACTGCCTAATGGCCTCACTTTGTAAATTTTGAGCCTCAATGCGCTCGCATGAGGGCCGGATTTGTAAGTGATTACTAGCCTTCCAGCCCGCACGCTAGCTAGTTGCGGCTCAAAGTGAGTGCCATTATGGTACAGTCTTACCTTACTTCTCAGATTTTTTGATTGGCGCCAGATTCCCATCATTCTTTCCTTCCTTTGCCTCTGCTTTGATGGAAGCGTCTTCCTTTGCCTCTGGCTTGATGACTTTTGGCATCTCTTTGCCTTTGGCAATGAATTTCATCGAAATGCTATTAACGCAGTGACGCGTATTTTTGGAGGTGTATTGCTCTCCATGAAATACGTGACCTAGATGACCTCCGCAGTTCTCGCACATGATCTCGATCCGCATTCCGTCCTCGTCGATTTCACGTTTTACGGATCCTTTGATTTCGGCGTCGAAACTCGGCCATCCGCAGTGGCTCTCAAACTTGTCCGTTGAGTTGTATAGCGGAGCATTGCATCTTTTGCATATATAGACTCCTTCCCCTTTGAAACTCGTATATTTTCCAACCCCAGCAGGCTCCGTCCCCTTATAAATGATAACTTTTTTTTCTTCCGGCAAAAGTTTGTTGAAAGGGTCGATCATTTTCTTTGAATTGTTTAGAGGTACGGACTTTTTCGTTTTTGCAGCGGATTCATCTTTGGTCGAGGTGGTGCCATCCGGCAATTTTGGCGGCTCGAAGGCATTTGTTGCCATGTAGGCTCCAAATCCGAATAAAACAGCGACACACAGTATGGGAAGTCGAAATTTCATCTTGGCCTCGCAATGATGGAAATGAAGGATACGGGAAGGTTGGAAAGGGTCGTCTATGTCGGGCTGAGGACGACCGTGCCTACGTGAGGTCAGTCAGACCTACTGAATGCAGGCGGGCCGCCGGATTTCTTATTATAGCAACCTTCAAGCCCAAAATCAGCCGGTTTTTTCCTTTGACTTGACCGACCTATTGTTTGCGGATAACTTTTTAGGTTGCCATCGACGTGTTTTTTCATTGCTAGCACGTCGGATTGTTGCGGGTGTGGCGGAATTGGCAGACGCGCTAGACTCAGGATCTAGTGGCTAAATACATACGGCCGTGGAGGTTCGATTCCTCTCACCCGCACTATTTGCTTGATATATTGAACGAAAGTACTCTCCCTCACTCAGAATGCCAAAAGATTTTCTAGCCGGGGTGCTCCCCGAGTACGACGTGGTGGTGATTGGGAGTGGACTAGCCGGTATGACCTCTGCTAACATTCTTGGGCGGGCCGGTCATCGCGTTCTATTGCTAGAGCAGCATTACAAGCTAGGCGGTTTGGCCACTTGGTTTAAACGCCCAGGCAGTCACACTTTCGACATTTCGCTCCACGGTTTTCCATTCGGGATGATTAAGAGTTGCCGTCGCTATTGGAATGAGGAGATTGCTGCAAATATTGTTCAATTGAAGAACATTCGATTCGACAATCCGATGTTTTCCCTTACGACAACTTTCAATCGAGAGGACTTCACTAAGTTGCTGACGAACCAATTTGGTGTTGAAGCCGAAAGTGTTCGTCAATTTTTCGATACCGCTCGCGGCATGAATTTCTACGACAACCAATCGATGACCACGGGAGAATTGTTTGAAAAGTTTTTCCCAGGTCGCGAAGATGTCGTTCGATTGTTGATGGAGCCGATTACCTACGCCAACGGGTCGACCCTTGAGGATCCAGCCATTACCTACGGAATCGTTTTTTCTAACTTCATGGCCAAAGGGGTTTTTATTTACGAGGGTGGCACGGATGACCTCGTGACAAAGATGCAGGCCGAGCTGACCAAGAACGGCGTTGATACTAGGATTCGCTGCGACGTTTCGAAAATACTGGTAGATGCAAACAGCGTTCGAGGTATTGTCGTCAATGGTCGTGAAATCAAATGCCGAGCTGTCGTCAGCAACTCGAACTTGCGATCCACAATTCTTGATATGGTCGGACCTGAACACTTCGATCCGCAGTTCCTTGCGGATGCTCAATCGGTGCGTCTGAATAACAGTAGCACTCAAGTCTACATGGCAATGAAGCCTGGAGTAACGATTCCAGAGTCGACGGGCGACCTGCTCTTCTGCTCGACCGCTCCATTGTTCCGAACCAATCTGCTGCTCGATCGAAAGATCACTTCACGAACCTTTAGCTTTTACTATCCAAGAACCCGCCCAACGGGAAAGGAACGCTTTGCAATTGTAAGCAGCACGAACGCGAATTGGCGCGACTGGTCCGATTTGACCGAAGCAGAATACACCGCGAGCAAACAGGATCTCGTCGAAACCACGCTCAATGCTCTCGAACAATACGTCCCAAACTGTCGCGAAAAAATCGAACATGCAGAGGCTGCAACTCCACGAACCTTTCAGCATTACACCAAACACCAGTTGGGCGCTAGTTTCGGCACTAAGTTCGAGGGTTTGGCGGTTTCTCGCGGTTTGCCACAACAAATCAAGGGCCTCTACCACGCTGGATCTGTCGGAATCATCATGTCGGGGTGGTTAGGAGCCATCAATTACGGAGTGATTGTGTCCAATGAAGTGGACCAAATGCTATGCAAATCAACACCGCCCATTCCGTCAATTGATTGACTTGCGACTGTAACTGAATCAAAATCATCGGCGGCAACGTTGTTCAACCTTACTTACTGTAGTTCCGTAATTCGCTGTTCTTTTCCAATTTGAAAAAAGCATGACCACACGCCGCCGCGCCAGAGAAGTCGCTTTGCAAGTACTCTACGAAGAGGATATGAATCCGATGCGAGAGCTGGAGATCGCAGATCAATTCGTTTCGAAACGCATGCTCCACAACAAACCGCTCGTGGCTTTTGCTCAGCAACTACTGCGTGGTGTTCGCATTCACCGCGAGGCGATTGATGAGATCTTGACCAAGCACGCAGCCAATTGGTCGGTTAAGCGCATGACCACCATCGACCGCAATATCTTGCGTATGTCGACATTTGAGATGATGTACGGTGGCGTGCCAGGCCGCGTCTCGATCAACGAAGCGATCGAGATTGCCAAACGATATGGCAATCGGAATTCTGGCCAATTCGTTAACGGAATTCTCGATCGCGTTTTGCGTGAACACGAAGCGAATCAAGCGGCAGAGAAAGAAGTAGTCAGCGGGTAAGCGTAGAACAACTGTCCCAATTGTTCCGACGCAATGCTTGCTGATTGTGGTTAATTCGGCTGTGGACGACCGGGCCTTGCTTTTCCAGGAGGGGCTTTTCCAGGAGGGGTGTTTCCGGGAGGAAGTGGTATAGCGCCGCCGGCCATCCCTGGAATCATTTGGGCCATTCCCACTAGTTGGCCAATAGCCTCGTCAAAATCTTGCTGCGATTCTGCTGAACTGATTGACCCCAAGAGCCCGTTTGCAAATAACAATCCTTGTCCTACTGACTGGTGAATGGCCTTTGGTTCCAATTGTCCGAGGACGCCCGTCGCTTGCCCCATAGCTTGATCCCAACCGGCTAATAAATCCTCGGGAAGCCAACGACCTTCTGAAAGAATGAACTTGGAAGCGATTTCAGGCTGTCCAGGGACAACAAACGTGACCATGGCCTCGTTCGCGGAAACGCTTTCTACCTTCGCTTCCAATGGCATCCGGTTGATCATCGATTTGAATGGGCTGTTGTCAGGCAACGAATTTTCGAGGTCCTTTCCCTTGAGAACAATATTGTGAACGTAGCTACTAAGAACATCTCGTAATTCTGCATTCTGCAAGTAACTAGCATCCAACCATTCAGTTGGAACGTACGCTTCGAGCATGGCTACGATCGAATCGTAGGACTTAGCGAGTACATC
>JAYTVL010000008.1:0-36088 GCA_043744075.1 Pirellula sp.
ATGCGGAAAATGCCATCGCTCCGCGATTCTTAGCGATGCGTTTGCCATTGAGGGACCAGGGGTTGGCACCCCTGGCTATCCTGTGCCATCGCTCCGCGATTCGGGACAAAAACAGAACTAAACTTACAGCGAAAAAACCACCGTCAACCAAATTCTCTAACAGCCCAGGCTAACGCGCAACCGCCTTTCAGCTAATGAATAATCCAGGCTTGCCCTCAAAAGCGGATGCGTGGTCGGTTCTGGCTGTTCGTGGTATCCTTTTGCCAGCATAAATCGAGCTATGGAGCGAAGATTTTTACGTCAATTGCTCTCAATGGATCCCTTGTTACTTTGAAATCACCTCGCAAAGCTGCCATTTGGTTCATCCTGGTCTCGGTACTTTTGGATGTCCTCTCCTTCGGTGTTCTCATTCCGGTTGTTCCGAGTTTGATCAAGGAATTTACCGCGAAGGGGGATTACTTAGCAACGGTTATCGTCTCGGTGTTGGGGGCGGAATTCGCCGGCGAGCCTGAATCATTGGCTTCGATTTGCGTCGGATTGTTCGGGTTTGTTTGGGCTTTGATGCATTTTTTCTGCGCTCCCATTCTCGGAGCATTGTCAGATGTTTATGGCCGAAGGCGAGTCTTGTTGATCTCCTGTTTTGGACTCGGGATCGACTACCTTATAATGGGGTTTTCCCAAAACCTGACTTGGCTCTTCATTGGCCGCATCATTTCCGGAATAACGGCTTCAGGTTTTGCTACCGCAGGAGCTTACATTGCGGACGTCACGCCACCAGAAAAACGGGCGGCTGCTTTTGGGATGTTTGGAGCGGCTTTCGGAATCGGTTTTGTAGTTGGGCCAGCGCTTGGCGGATTGCTCTTTAGTTTCGGCCCTGCACTCGAAGGCATACTTGGCCAATACTCGAATCGGCTTCCATTTTGGGTTGCTGCTGGGTTAACGCTTGTTAACGTGTTTTATGGCTATTTCGTTTTACCAGAATCGTTGGCGGTAGAGCACAGGAAGCCCTTTTCATGGTCGAGAGCCAATCCGGTGGGTTCGCTACGATTACTTCGTGCTCATCCAGGTATGTTAGGTTTGGCGATGGTCTATTTTCTTTATCAGCTAGCTCATCAGGTTCTGAACAACGTCTTCGTACTTTATACGGGGAATCGCTATAACTGGACGCCTAGTATGGTCGGAGTTGCATTGGCCACAGTAGGCATTCTCAACATTGTCGTTCAAGGTGGCTTGGTTCGCCCTGCATTGAAACGTTGCGGCGAGCGTGCGTTACTCTTTACTGGATTGATCTTTGGTATCGTCGGCTACTCGATGTATGGTTTGGCCGATACTTCTTGGAAATTTTGGGCCGCCACTCCTGTATTTTCTCTAATGGCTTTCTTCACGCCTGCAATTCAAGGATTGATGAGTCGACGCCTTGGACCGAGCGTACAGGGGCAACTTCAAGGTGCAAATGGAAGCCTAACTGGGATCGCAGGAATGATAGGCCCGCTACTTTTTCCAGGTATTTATTCATACAGCTTGAACTCAAATACGCGGTTCAGTACTCCGGGACTGCCTTTCCTGGTGGCTGCTGGGTGCTTAGCAGTCGCGATTGTTATCGCCATCGTGACGCTGCGTCCGGTGGAAACTGCCCAGCAGAAAACAGCCGAACCTACGTGAAACCCAAAAAAAGCGTTCGAGGCGAAAGCGTTGGCACCGCAGAATCTAAACGTAGCTTAGGCTTCCAGCCTGAGATTCCAAAGTTATTCCTCACAGGCAAGATGCCTATGCTACGTTTAGAAACGGAGCCTAGTTCTTGGGTGCTTGTGTCCTTTGTGCCCAGATATTTCGATAGACAACTGGGTTGCCGTGGTCTTGCAAAAATAGAGGGCCTGGTTTGGCGCCTTCTTCGTCCTTGCCAGGCGTGCCCTTGGGTAGCTCCAGTCCATCGTGAATCGTGACTCCATTGTGATTCACACTCAGCTTGGCGTTGAGGGTCTTTTTTCCATTTGTGTCATAGATTGCTGCCTTAAAATCAATATCATAGGTTTGCCATGAAAGTGGCGGGTAACACATGTTCATCAAGGGTTTGGCGATATTGTAGATGCCTCCGCATTCGTTGTTCTCTCCGGCAAGGCCAAACGAATCCAGCACTTGCAATTCATAACGGCCTTGAACGTAGACTCCGCTATTGCCTCGACCTTGCCCTTTGTCGTCAGGCTGAAAGGGAGTACGAAACTCGATATGCAGCTTGTGGTCGGCGAAGAGCTCGCTGCTCGTTCCACCAACTCCAAGCAGTCCATCTTCAGCCAGCTTGTTTCCTTTGAAATCATTTAGGCGGTTTGCGTCGAACAGCACAATTGCGTCCGCTGGGGGGCGAGCGCCTAGCGTCTTACTCTCCCGGATTAGTTTAGTTAGTACGCCAAGAGATTTGCCCGCGCCATCTCGAATCTCCAAAGCGTTTGGTTTTACGATTACCGAAACGGAGTCGTTCGTGGCCTCGGTCTTTTCGTTACTAGCATCGATACTGGTCTCGAGTTTTTTTGTCGGAACTTTGCCCTTGAATCCTTGCCCCGGCAAGCCGCCGTCGAGTAAGTGGATAGCGATCTTCTTTTCGCTGACGGCAATAACTTGAGCGCCCCAAGTTCCGCCCCAAGCTTCAACGACCCCCATATACTCACCTTGAAGCTTGAAGATTGCACCAGCCTTTGTCGGCGACGTGTAGGTTTCAGCTCTTGAGAACGGCATCGCGATCAAAGCGAATGCAGTGAATACAGAGACACTAACTAAAAAGCAGAGTCGGGTCTTCATTTGATCAATCCTTAATTTGGGTGGAGGAATGGCAATGCGTCCCATTGTAGCCGTCGGCGTCGATCACAAGTCGGGCAGACATGATCGCTTCCCTACTAATGATCGACAGGCGTGCGACAGGCTATTGAAAAAGTTAAATTTTGCATTTTTCAATTCTCATTTTAACTTTTGCACCCCCTCGTCATGGAGGAAGCTTTACCCATTGCAGGAAATCCCGAATTCGCTAAACTGGATATTCGTGTCCTGTTTAGAGTCAGGAAGTAATTGAAACCTTAAACTTCACGGAGCGTTATTATGTCGACTGGAAATTTTAGATTGTTCGTAGCTGGGATCGCAGCCTTGAGTGCACTAGGGTTTTGGCACTACGCAGTTGGGAATGGCCCCCAATCGGCAAGCGAAAAGGACAGGAATTTGCGAAGTGCGAGACGGGAAACCAAGATGCTCGATACGTTGTACAAAACGGCGATTGTCTCCGTGACGCAAACCTATGTGGAAAATAATTCATCCACTGCAGCCATCACGACCTTTCAGCCAGTATTGAAAGCGATGAAGGCTGGTAATTGGCACGAAGTTAGGTTGGTCGACGGTCTGGGCGACCCCATTAATCCAGAAAACTCTCCCAAAGATGCTTTCGAGAAGCGTGCCATCAAAGAAATGCTTGCGGGCAAAGAGATGATCGATTCCGTCGAAGGGATCGGCGGCAAGGAATTCCTGAGGACGATGACGATTCTGCCGATGGCGTTAGAAAAATGTGTGCTCTGTCACGAGAACTATCGCGGAAAAAAGATTGTTGGTGGCGTTTCGTATCAAGTACCTCTCAACCGCGACGGCGAGTAAGATGCTTGTAGTTGTCCAGCTTGTCTGAGTAACAATGACAGGCTGGAAGCCTATCCTACGATCTGGCGACGAACCCGCCGAAAATAATTGATTTATGTTTTCGCAAACCGTTGAATATGCACTTAGGGCCATCGTTCATTTAGCTAGGCAGCCTGACATCGTACAAACGAATGCGCAGATTTCAAAAGCTACCCAAGTCCCCGCACCTTATCTTTCGAAGGTTCTGCAAATACTGGCCCGTGATGGACTAGTCACTGTGAAGCGTGGTGTGAGCGGTGGATTCCTGTTGGGAAAGTCGCCAGAGGAACTGACGATTTACGAAGTTGTCCAATGTGTCGATCCTATACGCCGAATTCACACTTGCCCGCTTGAACTCTCCAGTCACCGCAAACGACTCTGTTCATTGCACAAAAAGATGGACAGTGCGTTGGAAAGCATTGAAACTGTTTTTCGACAGACCACTCTTTCTGAAATGATGAACAGCCCAAACTCAAGTGTTCCTCTTTGCAATTAACTTATTTCGTAGTGCCCTTCACGATCATTTGAGTTTGTTCCTTGACGCTTGCAGGATCAAACAAGCTTAACCAATCCTCTTTGAAGATGTGCTCTTTGCCGTACCCCGAAATGAGAATAGCACCATCGCTAAAGGGAAATGGAGCCAATCCAAAGGCAATTCCCAACTCGACTTTGATGTGGCCGTACATAAAATCCTCAGCGGCTGCTCGTGGTACGCCGCGACGAACGGCTTCTTCTAGAACTTCACGCAGCGCACGCACCAATGCAATACCGCATGTCTCTGCCATGGTTGGCTCCAGAATTGCCATCTGCTCGACATTGATGCGATGGCTTCGGGTGACGGGCCCGTAGAATTGCTTTGCTAAAGCCTCTCCAATTGCGTAATGTTCTTCAGGGCCTTGCATCAATGCGCACACAATGGCTTGTCTCGCATGCACACCGCCAAAAAAATCATCTCTTTCGGCCGATGTTTCGAAATGGTCAAATACGTTTGGATGACAAGGGTGGCTTACGAAATAGGAAATATCCTCTCGCTTTGGCAAATCGCCGGCGTGGGCGGATGCCGGATCAAGGGTAATGAAGATGGTGCCGGGACGAGCTTGCGGTACTGCGATGCGAGCAATTGTCCCAAGCAACCGATCCGGCAGGGCAAGAATAACCACATCAGCCAGTTCGATCGCGGTGGACTCGGGTGTCGTTGACAGCCCTCGTTCAGCAATCCGCTGTCTTCCGATTTCGCTCACTTCTACCAGTAATAGTTCGTAGCGTTCAGAGCTCTTCTGCAAGTTGTCTGTCAATCGACAACCCATCTTTCCACCCGCGCCTAGTATTGCGATTTTCGTCATTTACTTCTCCAGGTTTCGATGTTGGTCCCGCGAAGCATGGTTCCCCACACATTATCTTTTCCAACTTGACCGCCTTTGAAAAAGAACTCCACCCCATTGAACGCATTCTTCGAATGGGCTCGGCATAGCGGTGATCCTGGGGCAACAGGCGCAATCGCCTCAAGGGCCGTGATAGCTAACTCGCGAGCGATATGACCTGAAGTATCACCGCCGGCGATTCCCACACGCGAGAACCACTTTTCGGACAGGATTCCAAAGAGAATCTGCCCCAGTTTTGGTCCCAAGAGTCTGCCGCTCTGCAACCGAATCTCAAGCTCCGACAATCCCATCGCTCGCATCGATTCTATGGCTAAAGCGATGTGGGGGTCGTTTGGACCGCGACAAGTATGCAAAATCAAGTTGGCTCCACGATTCAATCGTTCTAAAGCTGATTCTACCATAAATCTTATTTCGGATTGACTGGTGTTAAAGTCGATCAATCTTGCTGAGTTTAGAGCGAGTGTTTCAAAGCCGTGTTGTTCTGCCCATGCAATCTGTCGGTCATTTACAGGCGAGCAACTACCCGTGATGACAACGATTTGTTCAACCGCACCAAAGGTCGGTCTGACTGCCACCGATGTTGGTTCTAGCTGACCGGCGGTTTCCCAGAACTGAGTCAACGCGTACTCGATCCCCGACGAGCCAACCATGTAACTCGGTGTCCTTTGCTTCGCAACGCAATTCAGAATTTCCCCGATTTTGAGCACGTCTTCAGGAAAAAGCACATCGAACAACATCGCATCGCAATCGGCAGCATCGATCCAATTGAAGCAGCTCGCAGGAACGACTTTTTGCAACCGAAGTATGTCATAGAGTCCAATTCGCAACTCAGTTTGTTTAGCAAGATGGTACCGCAAATCGGCCTCGTTCATCGGTGTAATCGGATGTTGCATCATCGTAGGATGTCTATCCAGCCGATACGGGGCTGTATCCAGTCCAGAGCGAGCGAATAGGTTTCCAAAGACCTGATATCTACCAAGATTCGGAGCCCCTATCACGATGGGTACTACCACGTTGCCAAATAACTCTCGCCCAATTTCAATCGCCTTGCCTATGCTGCCAATCTCGGGCGACGAATCGAATGTCGAACATGTTTTGTAGTGGACGATTTCTGCGCCCGAGTCACGAAGCTGCCGGAGGACAGACTTTAGCTCGAACTCCATTTCATTTGGCGACATTGATCGGGTGCAACCGGCGACTCCAAAGGCTGCGAAACTTCCAAAACTCTGAAGCTGTTCATGCGAAGGCGGGGCAAGGAAGAGTACCGTGGGAATGCCGGCCCACTGCAATACTTCCATGGCGTCGGCAGATCCAGTGAAATCGTCGCCGTAAAACGCAAGTCGAGGTCGCACTATCGTTTGCCCCCAAACTTATCGAGCGTTTGTCGTAGCTCCGAATGACTTGCCGCGTACTGTTCAAGCGTAACGCCCAATGCGGCCGCTTCCCAGGCCTGCTGGATTCCTCGCAAGCCAGCCGCTGGACCCGAGGGATGGGCCATGATGCCACCCCCTGCAACGTACAATACGTCTTGTGTTCCAGCCAGACGAAGCGTTTCGGGCGCTTGGCCGCCCCATTGACCAGAAGATATCACCGGCATCGCGTAATAACCACCCCACATCGGTTGCCGCAAAGCCTCAATCGACCGAACTACCGAATCATCCGGTTCCCAAAATTTATTCTGCAAACCGTTCACATGCAGATGATCGACTCCAATGGCTCGCCATAACTTTTGATATGCAGTGAACTCAATACCTAGCAATGGATGCCGAGTTTGCATTCCCCAGCCATTGCGGTGACCATGGATTGGCAGTTCACACATGGATCGAAGCGCGCTGACACCAGCCCAACCAACGTGATTCAAACTGACCATTACGCAAGTGCCACCAGCCCGAACAACGTGATCGTGATGGCGTCGCATTGCATCTACTTCATCGGAAATATTAACGGCATACATGATCTTATGACCAGTCTTATCTGCGAGGCGATTGATCTCTCGCATCACACAATCCACTCTCTTTTCCAATGGCGAATGAGGAGGGTCTGCCATGAGTTCATCGTCTTTGATGAAGTCGATGCCTGCTTCGCCCAAATCTCGCGCTAACTCGGCGGTTTGCTCAGGGGATAAACCGACGCTCGGCTTGATAATCGTACCGATGATAGGGCGATCGTACACCCCAGCCAGTCGCCGTGTTCCCTCGACGCCAAACTGCGGACCTGGATAGCGATCAGCGAATGCCGATGGCAGATCCAAGTCCAATAACTTGCAACCTGAATGCTCCGCCAGTTCGTACAAATTTCCGCATACGGTTGCAGCCAGCGTTGGAATGTTGCAGCCAATATTGTCAAACGGAAAAGCGATCTTAATCTCGGCTCTTTGATATCGCTGTTTGCCGTCCGCGGTTCGTGGTGCTCTAGAGCCTCGCAGCGATGGCTGGTCGACAACTTCCAAGAGCCTAATACTGATCACACTTGCTCGCGCTCGACTTTTGAGCTCTTCCGTTTCGCCCGGTATTGGCAAAAATGTACCCGAACTCTGTTCGCCAGCGATCACCTCCGCCGCTTGCTCGACAGCAAGTGGCGTTTCAATTAGATAGGTCGCGATGATAGGTGGCGTGGGCATAACTGAGTCTTTGCAGGAGGGACGATCCGAACCGAACTATTGCGAGCGGCACTTTCGTAAGAAGCATCTTGATCCTGCAACCCGTTCGATTTGGTCGACACAGCTCCTGGAATATAGCTGAGATCTCGGTAAAGTGTCAATATGCCCAACTCCTGTCAATATGCCCAACTCCTTCCGATGAGATTGATTCATTCGAGAAATGACTCAGGACGGTTAGTCCTGAGTCACCAAAATTGAATTTGGCATTACGAGCATTGTCCGAGTTCCTGAAATACATTCCGCTCGCGGCCTCGCGGGCGGCTTTCGCCCAAGATGATTTCGGAGTCCGTTTTCATAATGCTGCACACCAGCATATGCATTCGATGAATGAGTGAGATTCGGAAAATTCATTTCGCGAGAAATCGAAGTTCGGCTTCATTCCAATCGATGTGGGATATGAACTTTTCCACGTACTCTGCCTTTCGACTCTGGTAGTCAATGTAGAAAGCGTGCTCGTAGGTGTCGATTACCACAATAGGAACGGCCATCCAAAGCACACCCATCGCATGCTCGTCACTTACAACATTGTAGAGCTTTCCATTAATAGGATGTTTGACCAACATTGCCCATCCTGCAGCGTCCTTTGCGCACGCAATGAAGTCTGTCGCCCATTTTTCTACTGAACCAAATCGGGTGGAAAGTGCTGACTTTAAATTCTCAGTTGGATCAACTTTCGTAATCGCCAATCCGTCGAAGTAGAATTCATGAAGTACAACGCTGTTTCCCCGGCTATTGATTAGGCGTTTGAGATGTGCAAACGCGGCGGGGTCTGTGGTTGCCCCAGATTTGGTTGCTTCTTCAAGTTTAGCATCCGCTGCAACGACTGCTTTGAGCGCACCTCCATAATGAGCACTATGGTGTGGTGCAATTTGGGCAGCAGTCAGAAAGCCTGGAATCTCCGAATGCCTTAGAGGCTTTAGCTGGCCCGTTACGAGACCGCTTTCTGTATAATCAATTTTCTCGGTTTCCGCACCCTCAAGCAGTCCGGGAACTGCAAATGTGCCGACCGCGGCACCAGACGAAGCAAAAAGGAAATTGCGCCGATTGAATGGGTCCATTATCAAGTCCTCATTAAGGTGTTGTTGGTGAAAGTTGCGAACGCTTCTATTTGTTTAGAACGGGAATGAATGCAACGCGTTTTGGCGCATTGCCTACAACGACGGTGCCTATCTCTCGCATCTTGCCGTCGATGCCGATTTCGATTTGCATGAGAGTTGCGTTCCCGATATTACTTATGAGTGCCCGAATCGGCTGACTAGCTGGTCCAGGAACTCGCTCAACGCAACAGGGCTTATTCACTGCTACTAATCGGTCCAACCGTTTTCCTGTCGATACATCAACCGAGTCAACGAATGAGCGTCCCTCGTTTGCGGCAAGGATCACATTGTTTCCAATGAACTCAACTCCATGGAAGGTAACTTCTTGATTGTTGCTGCTATCGCTCGGCAAATCGGATGAAATCAAACGAGTCACTTTACCTGTTTCTGTGTCCATTTCAAAAAAGCCATTTACCCAAAACGAGCCAAAGTACGCTTTGGATTCGTCCGCCGAAAAGGTCAAGCTTCTTGGATTGACATTGAGCTGGTGGAATTTGATCAAGCTTTGATTCGTAGCGTCGATGATTGCAACACCCGTGATCTTCTTGCATGTAACGAAAGCTCGTTGTTTGAGTGGACCATATTTCACCACGTGTGGCGCGCTGCAACCCGAAATGCGTTTGACTTCCTTCATGGACTGCATGTCGATCATCACAATATCATCGCTATAAAAATTCGCGACCAGGATTTGCTGTCCGTCCTGAGTGAGGACTACGTGATCGTTGAACATCTTTCCAATCGGAGTTTTGCCTCTGAGCTTGAAATCGGGCAGTCTAAAAAACTTGATGCATTCTTCATCTTCAACTCCCACGGCAACCGACTTACCATCTCGCGAGACTGCAATTCCGTATGGACGCGAACCAACGGGGTTTCGAGACATTTCCTTCATGGAAACGAGATCGACATGCGAGACGGAAGCGTCTTGTGTATTGACGACCAGTACTTGCGTTGGCGCAAACTCGGGGGTCAGTGAAGCAATCATAGGCTGCGCGAATGATGTAACGGCATCCGCTTTGGTCCAGAAACCCACTCGTCCTGCTTTCTCGATGCTAGTGTCGTCAATAGTGAAATGCCGAACATCATCCAGATAGCATTCGATCTTTGAGCCTTGATGGCGAACGGAGATTGCGTGCCATTCCTTCGCTTTTGCATCAACCTTGATTGTGTCCGCCAGTTGCGTACGCTTTCCATTGATTACACGAAAAAGCCTAAAATCTCCTTCCAACGGATTCCAACGGACTAGGTAGTAATTGCGCTCATTTTGATATCTCCAAATAAAGCCTCCACCTTGGTCGATCTTTCCGTCGAGTGGCTTGACCGATACGCGGAGATTCACGTCGACTATCACCGGCGCATCGCACGTGCAAATATTGAACAATGAGTCTGCACCGTCAGGCGACGTCTGCGTGAGAACTTGCCTCCCGGTTGGCGAAGTTGAGTCAGCAGTGAGTTTCCATACGCTCCCTTCGTTACCGCCAGTTCGCGATGCTTCCCAGCCGTTCGGAATTTTTTCAAGTGCCTGATGGTCAAACTTTTCCTGAGCCATTGTGGTTTTTGGCGAGCCGCCGCAAAGTATTATCCACATGAGCAAAAGTATTTGGGTTTTCGACATTATCGCAGTCCTACTGATTAATGGATTCGGCCGCGAGCATTTTTTAATTGCTGTTTGCTCGCTAGCTATGGTGCGGACAGCTTCGCGTAAAGTGCTTCGTAGATTAGCTTTCCTCTCTCGATCGCCGTCATATCGTCTGGGCTGATCAATCGCATTCCTTCGCAAATTGCATCCAATCCGATGGATATTGGCTCAACTAAAACCTCCTGGACCGTATCGGCTTCGTCAATGATGCGAGCGATTCGGCGAAGGATTGGATCATTTAGTTTGTAGTGATCCAGTAGTGCATGAAACGAGCAATGACCACCATGATGAGAAAAGCGAACTCCAGGGATGTCGAATGGCTCTGCATCTGGCGGCAAATCGAATCCTCGGGGCACGAATACGAAATTCGCGTTCTGATCAATCTCCCGAAGTATAAGCCATGCACTGCCTATCCGGTCGACTCCAACATCCTCCCATGTAACCCAGTTCATTTCATTCTTCCCTCGCTCGCTTTCAATAGCTTCTCTCGGACTTGGATTCCAATTTCATTCTTAAAAAAATCTCGATTTCCAACTTCCTGAAACCGTTTCGACAATACAGTCAAATCACGATCCTTTCGTTTGAGCGCGATCTCAATCTCCTTATACTCCGCCTCTACCAAGTCAGTAAAACGCTGCTGCAATTCGATGTCGTGTTGTCCGTCGATACGTTCTGCTTCCCAGACCATCGTTTCACCTCCCAATTCGTTGATCTCGGCTGCGAGCCACTGAAAATGCTCTGCCGATCGTTTCGATTGTGGCAATACCCAGACCGCATCTTGTACCGCCAATGCTCCAATCTGTTTCAGTTTTCGCCAAACGAAAACACGTCCCGCCGTTGGCTCGCGTGGAATTTTGTAAATCAATAACAACCACTTCTTCAATCGACAATCCCTCCGTTATCCTTTGAAAAGCGGGTACAAAATGAGCCCAATGACTGCAGCTCCCAATACGATGACCGGATCGGGTATTTTCTTGAATTTGAGAAGGAGTGCAACGGTAACAACGATCAGAGCAACTTTGATCAGATCGGGATTCCAACCGTTTGCAAACACAGTTCGCCGACCAAGTACGACACATGCACCCGTGATCGCGCCGACCGCTGCTGCGGTTACGCCGTCGACAAACGCAACGATTCCCGGGCGCTTTCCATGTTTCTTGAAATAGGGAGCCGGGATAATGGTGAAGAGATAACATGGCAAGAACGTTGCAAGTGCGGCAACCGTTGCTCCAAGCAATCCCGACCAGAAACCAGCATCCCGTCCCGTAACCAAGAAGCCGATGAATCCAACGGTGATGACAACAGGCCCGGGCGTCACCATAGCAACAGCGACCGCGTCTAAGAACTCATTGTCATTGAGCCAACCATACTCCTTGACGACACCTCCATACAAAAATGGCACAATCGCCAATCCGCTTCCGAAAACAAACGCACCTGCCTTGGTAAAGAAGAATGCAATCTGCGTTAAGAGTTCACTGAGAGACGCTTTGGCGGGCACTGCAAATGCCAACAAAGGTGGAGCGAAACTGGTGACGGTTGAAGAAGTATTTTTCCATGGTGTTAGTCGTACAGCCCAGACTAGGAATCCGGCACCAAGAAACAAAAGTATGCTCTCGCTCTCCATGACAACAGTTGCGACACAGCTTATCATACAGATCGTCCAAAGCAGGGCATTTTTGCCGATTGTTTTGACAGTCAACTTGAAAGCGCTGATGGAAATGATCCCAATCACACTGGCTCCAACTCCATAAAAGACGGCTTGCATCCAAGTGATGCCGCCATATTCCAGATAAGCCCATCCCAATGCGACAACCATCAAGAACGAAGGCAGTACGAAGGTAATCCCAACTACCGTTGCTCCCCAAACGCCATAATGGACGTACCCAAGATAGATCGCCAATTGCGCTGCCAGCGGACCTGGCATGAGCTGCGCTAGCGTTAACCCCTCCTTGTACTCGGACTCGCTGATCCACTTCCTTCCTTCAACGAGATCGCGGTGCATGTATCCGATAAGAGCCACGGGACCACCGAAACCGATCGTCCCCAGCATCAGCGCATAGTACGTAAGTGCATGCAGCGAATATGTTGGAGCTGATTTCTGATTGACTTCCATGATTTGTTGAACTTTTGACCTACCACGAGATGTAACCAAGGTTACCTTAGCCTATCAGTAATTTAACCGAGAATGTGCAACCGAGCGAATAATTTCACCCCCGCCCTGTGCAATAAGTGCACTCCGAAGATTGTCGGTTCGGGATTGCGCGATGAATGCGCAACCTGCTTTTCCCCGGAAATCATGGATGACGCGAGGTTTTTGCACAGCGAGTGTCGGTTCGAGAGTAGTTAAATCAGCTTATCGGGACTTTGCAAATTTCCGCAACAACGCAAAGTCGTAGTGATGACAACCCCGACTACCGAGGCTCAGAAATAGCACTCGCGTAGCCCACTCAGGAGGGCGTGTCCTTCGCAAGCCAAATCGCTGCCGGTCTCCAGAATGCTCATGAAAAGGGATTCGTCCAATGCCGTCAAGGTCGATATTCGCGCCGATATTTATAGTCTCGGCTGTACGCTTTACCACATGTTGATCGGTCGCGCGCCCTTCACCGGTACACAACGTGAAATCATGATGGCTCATGCTAGGAACTGCCGCCCAAGGCTCGCGGATTCTCAGTTGCTAAGTGCGTTGAAAACGCGAGTGACGATTTTGCAGATTATGACGAACAAAATTCACGCAAGGTTCTATCCTTTTTTTGAGCCATTTTGCCGCTCGGCGATCACAATAATGTGAGATCCTTGCTTGGATCTTATTTGTGTTTCGAAGTCTTTGGCAATCCAGGTGCAAAATGCTCCAAACCTATTCGTTGCATTCTCTAAAACTCAGCATCATTATTCTGTTCAGTTGTACTGTTGCGATTGCACAAGACCCTGCTAACCCAACAAAGTCGCCAGCCACGAAGGCAGGGACGAAATCTTCTCCAGGTGGTAAATCCAGTTCTAGCAAAGCCAAATCGTCCAGCGAAGAAAACGGGGAAAAGGTATCTGAGGAAGCAGCAACGACTCCTGGTATCGAATTGTTTGCACCGAGCAAAATGGAGATGAAATTTGGCATTCGTATCTCTTCGAACCAAAACTACTGCTCGGCCCTCCATGCCACAATTCCATTCCCTCTTAACTGGCCAGAACAGAAAGTGACTTTGATTGGTAACCAATTTCCACAGGGCGTGAAATGGGCGTTTCGTGATTTGCCAGTCGGTTCAAAACAGAATGCGTTAGCAAGACAACTCGTAATGGATATTGCCACGCTCGGACCAAACAATCAGTTGGACCTGTTGGTCAACGTCGAGATTGAGAAGTCGTTTATCAATGCTCCTGCTGACACAAGCGTGTTTGTAATTCCGAAGAAACCGGGAAATGAACTTCGTTTTTTTATTGGCAAAGGAAGCCCCTACATCGACCACGAATTGGGAGAAGTGAAACGGGTAGCCAAACAAATTGCGACCGATAACCCTGACAATGCTTGGAAGCAGGTTGAGGGCCTTTACGATTGGGTGCGAGAGAACATTGAGTACCGCAATGGCCCTATTCGACACATGAAAGATTCACTCAAGGACAAGAAGGGGGATTGTGAAGAGATGACTGGAATATTTGTCGCGCTTTGCAGAGCTAGCAATATTCCCGCTCGATGTGTTTGGATTCCCGAACACTGTTACCCAGAATTTTACTTGGAGGATCCGCAGGGGCACGGACATTGGTTTCCATGTCAAGTTGCAGGCGATCGTCAATTTGGTCAAATGCATGACTATCGGCCTATCCTTCAAAAAGGAGACCGATTCAAAGTTCCGGAGGAAACCCCCATGCTAAGATATGTGTCTCACTTTTTTACTTGCAAGCAACGACCTTCCCAGCCTGGATTGGACCCAAGCGTAGAGCCCATCCTGGATTTGGGGCCGTTGCAAGCTCAAATTGACGCTTTGCGTAAACAGAACGCACCCGCGAAATAGATTTCGGGCGATAGATTCGTTATGGCTTCAAATCAAAACGACAAAGGCAAACCACGCCCGGATGCAACACGCGCTTTCTCGCTAAACAATCCTAATAGCGTTGAAAGCCATCAGGTTGAATACGATTTCGAAGTCAAAGACGCGAAATTGAATATTGACAAGAAGTTATCGATGCCGATTCTTGGCGAATACCAGATCGAAGAGTTGATCGGCGTTGGCGGAATGGGACAGGTCTTTCGAGCCCGCCATCGCACGATGGACCGTGAAGTGGCAATCAAGATTTTACCGAGGTCTGTTTCTGACGACCCGGTTGCGGTCGATCGATTCTACGCAGAGGTGCGAGCCACAGCCCGACTAATGCACCCAAACATTGTTACTGCCTTTGATGCTGGCTGCTATCGAGCAGGCGAAAAACCGATTCACTATTTGGTCATGGAATTGATACAAGGTGAGCTTCTATCACAGCGCGTCAAACAAACCGGGCCAATGAATGCACCGGAGGTAATCGAGATCCTAAAGCAATCTGCATCCGCTCTCGAGTATGCGCATGGTCAGGGAATCGTTCACCGTGACATTAAGCCGAGCAACATGATGATTACGCCAGCGGGCGTTCTCAAAATCTTGGATTTTGGACTTGCCGTTCTTCGTGGGCACTTGGACAAAAAAACTGTCAAGGAAGCGCAATTAGTTGGTACCGTCGAATTCATGTCTCCGGAACAAATCAATGCGCCCGAAACCGTGGACCATCGCAGCGACTTGTATTCATTGGGAGCTTCCGTTTTTTACCTGTTGACAGGCCGCCCGATGTTTCAAGGTGAAGCGGTTCAGACGGCGATGGCTCAAATCAATACACAGCCCCCAGCCTTGTACGAGGTTCGGAGCGATGTCGATATTCGTGTCGATTCCGTGTTCCAATCGCTTGTAGCCAAGGCTCCTGAGGATCGCTGCCAGTCTGCGGTCGCTCTCACAGAAAAGTTGATCGCTTTGAATTTGATCGATCGGCCCGTTGTGCAGGCGCCGGTTCGTGGAGCTGAAAACCGACTGCCCAAGTTGGGATTCGAACTCCCGACAAGCGGTGGGTTGGGCAAGTCCACATCGCATCGGGCTTTCGCGGCCGTTGGGATTGAGCTTGGCATGATCCATTCTCGAGTCAGCTATATCGATTCGGAGCACAAGGTGGAAGAAGTTCAAGTGGACGGTGATTCCCCGGAACTTCGCAACATGCTTTTCAGCGATGGCGAGAATATCGCCGTGGGCGCGAACGCGGTAGAGCTTCGCGCTACGAAACCCAATCAGATCTTTTACGGTATGCAACGTTGGTATGGCTTGCCGTTGCTTGAGCGTCCTTTTGGTGGTCGACAAGTGCCGCCGGAAGTATTGGTCGCCTGTGTGATTCGTCAACTGGCGGTGGCCGCTCGGCAAAAGTTGTCTAACGTTTCCCACGCAGTGGTAACTGTACCCGCTTGTTACGATCAGATGCATCGGCTGAGTACCAAGACGGCTTGCTCGATCGCCGGAGTCGAGGTGCTGCAGCTACTCGACAAGCCTTTGGCTGCAGCTTTGGCTCATGTCGAAATTGACACTCGATTGGCGCAAGCCGCCGGCAAAACAAATGAGTATCGCAAGACATTATTGATTGCCATGCTAAATGGTACCGCATGTGAAGCGTCCGTTGTGTCAGTGGACGGACTGAACATACAAATGCGTAGTTCTGTCGGGGACTGGAAACGGGGAACAACTCGTTGGCACGATCGAGCAACCAAGCGATTGGCTGACGAAGTTGAAGCGAAACTTGGCGATAGCCCGCGCGAAAACTTGGATATAGCGTCGCGCTTGCAAAGAACGATGGAAAAAGCCTTTGACCGATTACGAGTGAGTCCGACGGTTCCGTTCGTCTTTGAAACTCGCGGAGGCAAAATAGAGGGACAGCTGGATAGGGAACGGATGCAAGAATGGGTCGGTGATCTAGAGAACGACTGTGTTTCGTTTGCTCGCGAAGCGATCGAACGAGCTAAAATCGATCCTGCTGCTATAGACTCGATTCTGCTCCTTGGCGATGCTAGATGGATGCCGGTCATTCAACGTCAACTTACCAAATTAGTTGGCCCAAAGGCAAAGTTGACGATGCTAAAGTCGAATGAATTGGCAAGAGGAGCTGCGATTCAGGCAAAGAACATAATGCCGCCGGTGGATCCACAAGCCCCGGTCGCACATTCAGTCAGCAGTTACGATTTGGGCGTAATTATTCAGGAGGATGAAAACAGAATCGGCCAACCCAAGGTGTTGATAGGTAAAGACACGTCGACCCCCGCATTCAGCAGTCGAACGTTGAGGTTCACACGCGACGGCAAGGAACAACCGCTGCTTCAGTTCATCGAGGGTTCGAGATTGGGTGCAAGCACATGGAGCCGGCTTGGTTCAATTGACTTGAAGACTTGTTTTCTAGGCAGGATTGGCTCTGACCCGTTGCAGTTGAGAATTGACATCGACAATAGTGGAATTTGGAGTGGGTCATTGACTTGGCTTGCGGGAAATAAGCAGTTGTCGATCCCATCGCTAACGGAACCGTTGATGGACGTTGTGTCGACGAAACGGTGGCGAGACTGGTTGGAATCGCTTATGCTCTGCAATGCTTGAATGATGCCGGATGCTATCCCACAAGGGCCTCTTCGAATGACGCATTTCACCATCAGTCTTCCCCGTTGGGCAATGGAAGAACAGGCTCAGCTGCCAACGTATTTCCCTAATGTTGAAGATCGCATGCGGACCATCATTCGATTCTCGCGGCTAAACATCGATCATCAAACCGGTGGGCCATTTTCTGCTGGCGTATTTGAGCGCGATACAGGTAGGCTGATTGTGATTGGCGTCAATCGCGTTGTGTCGTCCAACGTATCCGCTGCGCATGCAGAGATCGTTGCTTTGTCGCTAGCGCAACAGCAGCTCAAGAGTTGGGATTTAGGAGCCGACCAACTGCCTGCCATGCAACTTGTCGTCAATTGGCGGCCTTGTGCGATGTGTTACGGCGCCACCATCTGGAGCGGCATTCGCTCGTTGTTGATCGCAGGTAGCGATGACGCTTGCGAAAGGATTACCGGATTTGACGAGGGGCCGATTCATCCTCATTGGCAATCTGAACTTGCGAAACGTGGGATTGAACTTCAAGACGGATTGTTGTATCGAGAAGCGATCAAGGTCTTCGAGGCATTTCGCGACGGCGGCCATCTGGTTTATAACGGTCGTCGTGGAAAATGAGGATCGATTGTAAGGCGAGGGGCAGCTTGATTGATTGTTCGGGAGGGTGAGGCTCCTGCCGAACCATAGCGTCGTCAGTTCGCTCCTACTTTTCCAATGACATCTTTACCCATCCAGGGACGAAGTACCGCTGGGACTCGGATTTTGCCGTCTGCCAATTGATGGTTTTCCATGATCGCTATAATCGCTCGGCTGATTGCGATGGCAGTACCGTTAAGCGTGTGCACCAAGTGTGTCCCTTTCTCGTTTTTTGTTTTGGATCGAATATTGAGCCTGCGCGCTTGATAGTCCGTGCAGTTCGAGGTGCTAGTGACTTCTCCCCATTCGCCGCTTGTCCCCCTGCCTGGCATCCACGCTTCTAAATCGTATTTTCGATAGGCTGGTCCTCCTAGGTCGCCAGTTGCTGTATCAACAACTCGGAAAGGAATCTCAAGCAGATCAAAAAGATCGCATTCAAGCTGACGCAACTCCTCGTGAACCTCATCACTCTGTCCTGGAAGCGTAAACGCAAACATCTCGATCTTGGTGAACTGATGGACGCGATATAGCCCCTTTGAGGCTCGACCAGCAGCACCCGCTTCGGTGCGGAAGCAATGGCTGATGCCGACCAGTTTCAAGGGTAAGCTCTCGGCTTCGAGCACTTGGCCAGCGTACATGCCGCCCAGCGTGATTTCAGCTGTGGCGACCAGATTCAAATCGGTGTTTTCGATGCTGTATATTTGAGTTTCAGGACCCCGAGGGATGAACCCAATTCCATGGAGTGTTTCGGTATTTGCAACATCTGGAGTCGATACGGGCACAAAGCCATGTTTGATTAATAGATGCACTGCAAATTGTTGGAGAGCTAACTCCAATAGGACTGCGTCATTCTTGAGAAAATAGAAACCAGCGCCTGCGACTCGAGCTCCTGCTTCGAAATCAATCATGTCATGTTGCTTGCCAAGCTGCAAATGATCCTTTTGCTGGAAATCGAAAGTTGGAATTGCAGTTTTTCCCCTCGCAATCTCTAAATTCGCTTGATCGTCTCGACCGATCGGTGCGGCTGGGTGCGTCATATTCGGCACTCGAGACAGAAGCGTCGCAATCTCCTTGTCCAATGCGTCGTGCTCGGACTGAACCGCCTCTTTTTGCTCACGCAATTTGCGGCCTTGCTCTTTAATAGCCTCGCGGGCGGCAGGGGCGGCAGCTCCGATTTTGGCGCTCGTCGCATTGGCTTGCCGATTGAACTCCTCGGCTTGCTGAAGTTTCGATTTGCGAAGCAGTTCCAACTCGACATACCGATCGATTTCAGCATGGGCACCACGGTGGATGCAATTTGCTTTTACTAATTCAGCGTTTTCTAGTACAAATTTTCGATCGAGCATCGTAAAAACGGGGGGATGAGTGCGAATCAAGAAACAGGCATTGGCAGAGTTTATCTCAAAAACAAGAATCGTCCAACAACATCAGCCGGTTAAAGCTTTGCCGCTGGGTCGGATTGTACCAAGCACTGGAAATTCCCAGCATTTTGTTGTAACGATCTCCGATAATGTACTGGAACGCTCGAAACTGAGTTTTCAGTTTTCAGTTTTCAGTTTTCAGTTTTCAGTTTTCAGTTTTCAGATTCGAGATTTTGGTTCTGAGATCTGAGATTAAGCCATGGATGGTCCGTCCTTTAACTTCACTGCCAATTGCGAGACCATTCTATGCGACTATTTCTTGCTGCATTTTGTTTGATCGGGGCCATAAATGCCTCGACCAGTTTTGCTGAAAACGATGAGCCATTGACGGGTGGAACTGGTTCGCCAGGACACGCTCGATTTGAAGTCAGCCCTGCTCAGGAGTATCTTGTTGCGCGGGCTCGAGCAGACTCTTTGCATCGAGATGCGATAGTCAAGCAATACGACTGGATGGGCTATAACTTTGGCCGGCCAAACATCAACCCAGACATGTACTACAACGCTCTTCCGCCATTCCGCATGCGTGGCATCTACAGCTACCCTGGCTACTGGGCTAATTCGCGAATATATGGTTTTTGAGAAAAACTCTACTGTTTACGCGACCGAAACGCAACGAATTACCGCGGCTGAATTCGTGAGAATTCAGTCTATTCTGGAATCCTGATGTTGTATCCTACAGATGAGCAAAGACTTGCGCTGCGCAATCGTCCTGCTAGGTCCGCTTTGATGTACCAGAGCTGGAATGATTTGTTGTTTCTGCATTGGCGTGTCGAACCAAACGAAATTCAAAGGCTGTTGCCTAATGGACTGTACGTAGATTGCTTTGACAACTGCGCGTTCCTCGGCATTGTTCCGTTTTTCATGCGGAACATCCGATTCCGAGGGACACCTTCGACACCTTGGTTGTCGAACTTTTTGGAACTCAACGTTCGGACGTACGTGTTTGATGAAAATGGCAGGCCAGGAGTCTGGTTTCTTTCCCTGGATTGCAATCAACCGTTTGCGGTTTGGACTGCCAGAACACTCTTTCATTTGCCGTACCAGCATGCGACCATGCGAGCAAGTCTTCAGAATGGCCGAACAATCGACTATTGTTCACAGCGATCAACTCGAAAAGAATCCAAGACAGTAAGTCATTTCACGTATACATTTCAAAACGACGTTTCGTATGCTCAACCTGGTACAATTGAGTTTTTTCTTGCAGAGCGTTATCTCTTGTTTGCAGTGAACCGTCGAAGGCAGGTTCTTGTGGGGCAAGTGCATCACACGCCCTATCCTCTTTGCGATGTTGAAACGCAGCGGGTCCAGACGGACCTCTTCGAACTTAATGGATTTCCCTCGAACCAACGTCCGTTTGATCACGTGATTGGTTCACGGGGTGTCAACGTCGAAGTGTTTGCGCTAGAGAAAAACTAGCCGAGAAATTCGACACTTCTCGCTGAACGCCACTATGCAACGCTTGCGAATGCAATCGCTTCCGCTGGCTTTACGCCAAATTGCACTCACTTTGAGCCGCAACGCGCTAGCGTGCGGGCTGGCAGGCTAGGAATCGCTTGCGAATCCGGCCCTCATGCTAACGCATTGAGGCTCAGAAATTACAAAGTGAGTTCCATTGGGCTTTCTATAAAATCACAGCCTCTGAGCGTGGCAACCGGTCCCCTTATATAATCCAGTCTGCCGCTCGCCTTAAGCGTTCAAGATCGAGATGACGATCAGTGCAATAATCGAGAAAGCCCACACCAATAGATTAGTAACACCAAGCCACATTCCAATTAAGACTATCGTCTTTTCGTTGCGTGGACTTTGGCCTTCGCGAATTTTCCCGAGTTCGACCATTGCCAAGATTATCGCAATGAAACTGCAAATCCCAGCGCCCAATCCCGTGAAGCACAGAACCCAACTGACGATACCGAGAACGAGCACTACCATTCCGTTGCCCGTTTTTATTGTTCCAACCGACTGTATCGTAGAAAGCGGCGCGGCTCCAAATTGATTTGAGGGTTGATTGACCGGGCTAGTCATCGGGTTCTGTAATTTGCGCGATTGAAAGCGCCATGCGGCTATACCCAACCATTGCTCCGAAGTCTGTTCGCGAATGTGGCAAGTGTCGTCTAATCGCCCTTGATTAATCCAATCAAGAACCGTTTCGGTGTCCGAGGGACCATATACCATCGAGTTTGGCGTTCGAACAAAAAACTTGGCCACAGGATTGAAACTCTGGCTTGGAAATTCTGATGAGAGGGTGGGTTCACTTGATGAATCAGCTAACGGCTGTAGCTCCGGAAGAACTGGATCTTTCTCGGTCGCGTGCGTGGTTTCTGCCATCGCCGGATCAGAAACGATCTGACCCTGAGTTGGTTCGACAACCTTGTCGCCACCAACAACATAAACGAATCCGCAAATCGGACATCGCGCTTTTCGACCGACGAACTCGTCGTTCACTCTAAGTGTCTTGCCGCATTCGGAACATATTGAATCAATTGGCATCTTGGAAATCCAACGTTAAGTCAATGGAT
This sequence comes from Pirellula sp., assembly GCA_043744075.1. Classification (GTDB taxonomy): domain Bacteria; phylum Planctomycetota; class Planctomycetia; order Pirellulales; family Pirellulaceae; genus JBKCUI01. The sequence goes on from JAYTVL010000008.1 coordinate 21,634, forward strand.
GTTTGTCTGGATGAAGATAGACAAAAGACTTTCCCAATCTTCCGCCATAATTCCCGGCACGAATCTTCTGAAGCCCTTGAACGGGCAAGGCGGCGTTGATCGCCGCATAAGTTGCTTGAGCAACTTTGTCTAAGTCTGAACCGTTGATAATAATCTCCATGATCGAGACGACACCATCCGGTACCATGGACTTATCGCCAAGTTTCGTCTTGAGTGTCGGACAATATTCAGCATAGGTGCTGGCAATCAGGAATTTGTATTTGCTACCAGCTTTGCTCCCACTTGCCGCAACTCCACCTGGGAATGTAGTGATGACACTAGGCATTTTATCTGCGGCAATGGCCGCTTGTTCGGCAGCTTCAATTGCGGCTTCTTCGGTAAAGCCAAGGAACCAGAGATTTCCTCCCATAATGCCATCCGCGTAGCCAAAACGTCGAGTCAAAAAAAACTCACCGCCTAAGGTTGGGATGGTCCAACCCTTGTGGCCAAACATTTCAGTTCTAGTCTGATACCCATCGCCGAAAAAAGCAATCTTTCGTCCAAGCTTGAAATAGGGGTCCGTGTCAAGCAAGTTGAAACAACGAGTCGTTGGACAAGTCAACACGTTCTGGCTCAGCCTCGCCAATAGAACTCTTTCAAGATGAATCTCCCTATCTTTTCGAAAACGAGGGACATGAAATTGCAGAATCGCACCGACTCTGCCATCCGGCGTTTCCTGGCCCGGTGACTTGCCGTCTAGGATTTGCTCAATTCCGGCTTCGCAATCGCAAAGTATTGTGCTGCTCGCATGGCCAGTTGCTGCTTGGCAAGCCGCCATGAGCCATTTCTGATCCCGGGCGGTAACTAAAACCGAAGCGTATATGCTCTTAAACGCTTCAGCGTACGTGTCTTCTACCAAATCGTCCCATTGTGGGTTGTTTTTCCAGGGGGTCATGTGGCGTACCAATGGACTAATGGCATGAATTAAGGCCTTGCACGACAATTAGTTGCCGCTTTTCGTAGCGGTAGGCTTCCAGCCTGTCAATGAAAAAACAGGCTGGAAGCCTATCCTACGTAGTTCAAAATAATTGATCGACTTTTTCCACGGTATTGTATCTAAACTCGGCAGGTACGGTACATAGCCTTTGGCCTTTAGCGACCGGCAGATTGGAAACTACCAAAAGTAGATTGGGACCAATGTCCCGATCTTTTGCTTGGACGGGACAAATGGTCCCATCCTACAGATAACGGGAACGCCGTCTTGACAGAAACACAGAATAGCCAATCATTTCCCTTGCCATTTTATGCTGGCAGAGTTGTTTAACCGATCGAAACGATTAGCGGAGATCGATGGCGTGCCGGAGACGGTCGCCAATGCCGGAGAATGTCGCCGATCCAGCTCACGCATCGCCATGCGAGTTAAACAAGTCACAGAGTCACCAATAAGAAATCCCTGATGAAAATCCACGAATACCAAGCAAAAGAACTTTTCCGTAAAGCTCAGGTGCCTGTCCTGCAAGGATTTGTCGCAAAAACTCCGGAAGAAGCCAAAGCAGCATTCGAGCGGCTTGGCGGCCCAATCGCAGTTGTGAAAGCTCAATTGCACGCAGGAGGGCGTGGCAAAGGAACCGTCATCGAAGTTCCCTCGCAACGAGGTGTGCAATTAGTAAAAAGCGGAGACGAGGCCGCCACCGTTGCCAAGAATCTCATCAACAACCGCTTGGTCACCGTTCAAACTGGTCCAGCAGGTAGCAAAGTCAATCAGGTATTTATTGAACAAGGTTGCAAGATCGCTCGTGAACTGTATCTCGCCGTTGTTGTCGACCGAGGAAGTCAAATGCCGTTGCTAATGGTTAGCAGCGAAGGCGGCGTTGAGATCGAAAAGGTGGCAGCAGAGACACCAGAAAAAATTCTGAAGGAGTCGTTTGATCCAGCCTATGGCTTGCAAGGTTTTCAGGTTCGCAAGCTTTGTAAGAAACTTGGTATATCGGGTGAGGCTGCCAAGAGCGCTGATTTGTTCATGAAAAAGATTTGTAGACTTTTCGTTGATCTCGACTGCTCGATGGCGGAAATCAATCCGCTCGTTATCACCGAAGACAACAAGATGATTGCGTTGGATGCCAAGATCACCTTTGACGACAACGCATTGTTTCGGCACCCCGAATTGAAAGAATTGCGAGACCTCAGCGAAGAAGAGCCCGCTGAGATTCAAGCTGGAAACACCGGACTTAGCTACGTCAAACTCGAAGGCAATATCGGTTGCCTAGTCAATGGTGCTGGACTCGCAATGGCAACGATGGATATCATCAAGCACCATGGCGGAGCACCCGCAAATTTCCTCGATGTGGGTGGCGGTGCCAATACGCAACAAGTCACGGAAGCGTTCCGAATTATCTTGTCCGATCCGAATGTAAAAGCGATTCTAGTCAATATCTTTGGTGGTATAGCCCGTTGCACTACGATTGCCCAAGCGATCATCGAAGCGTCCAAAGAAGTCGGTTTCACTGTGCCGTTGGTTGTGCGCTTGGAAGGGACTGAAGTCAACGAGGGCAAGAAAATGCTAAAGGACAGTGGTCTGGCAATTATCTCAGCAGACGACTTAACAGACGCCGCGAAAAAAGTAGTTGCATCGATAGCTTAACGCTTCGATCCGAATTTTGATCGCAACCAATCCAACACCAAAAGATCCCAGAGCTAATAAACAATGAGTATTCTTGTAAATAGTGATACCCGAGTCATCTGCCAAGGAATTACAGGCAAAGCCGGAGCGTTTCATACTAAAGGATGCAAAGAGTATGGGACCAAAATGGTTGGCGGTGTAACGCCAGGCAAGTCTGGCGAAACCGTCGAGGGACTGCCTGTGTTTGACACGGTGGAGGAAGCTGTAAAGCAAACCGGTGCAAATGCGTCGATGATCTTCGTTCCACCAGCTTTCACTGCGGACGCCATTCTCGAAGCGATTGATGCAGGTATCGGCGTGATTTGTGCGATCACCGAAGGGGTTCCAGTTATCGATATGGTCCATGTCTACGAATGCGTTCGTCGTAGCAATTCGATCTTGATAGGTCCGAATTGCCCAGGAGTAATCACTCCTGGTCAGTGCAAGATCGGCATTATGCCTGGGTACATCCACAATGTTGGTAAAGTCGGAATCATGTCGCGAAGCGGCACATTGACTTATGAAGCGGTGTGGCAAACGAGTAGTCTCAACTTAGGTCAATCGACTTGCGTTGGATTGGGAGGCGATCCAATCGTCGGTACTTCTTATATCGATCTTTTCGAGCGTTTCCAAAACGATGACCAAACGGAAGTGATTCTCATGATCGGTGAAATCGGGGGCGATGCCGAGGAAAAGGCCGCAGAGTACGTAAAGAACCACGTTACCAAACCCGTCGCCGCCTTTATCGCTGGACGAACTGCGCCGCCAGGAAAACGTATGGGACACGCTGGAGCTATTATCACGGGAGGCAAAGGAACGGCGGCCGAAAAGGTTGCCGCTCTAGAAGCAGCCGGGATTGTTGTCTCGCAATCGCCAGCCGACATGGGAATAGCAGTTGTGGAAGCGATCAAGCGAGGCAAGTAGCCGACCGCTGCCCGAGTTAAACGGGGTTAAACAAATCGCAGAGCTTGAAGCTTGTTTAACCGGTCGGAGCGATTAGCGCAGATCGCGGACTTCCTAGAATCGATGGTCGAACTAGGATCGATCGCTGCCAAAGCGACAGACGATTGCCAAACGCGCGTCAGCCTCATCCGGGTAAAAACAATTTCCCAATCTCTTCACGATAAATTAAGGTGCAGGCTGCTATTTTCCTCGTATGTACAGGGCAATTTAATTCAGCTTAACGCTTGGGAATCGAAGTCAACCGATGTCGAACACCTCACCGATGAATCGTATATTAACAGGCACCGCAATTTGTTTTTCGGTTCTATCATGGCTAGGTTCGATCGGGATATGCATCGGACCGGGCGGCCAACCTAATGAATTGGTTTCAATTGGCGGCAGATGGTTTATGGGGCCAAGCGAGGCTCCCATCTACTATTATAAAGACGGCGACCGCTATCTCGACTTGTTCTCGTACCATATGAAAGACTCAAATAAGGACGGGATCGATAACGTCAGAATTAGTCATGATCAAGAGTTTTTGATCATGGAGAGTCAGGGTTATCCGAATCATCCAACGGCCGTTTTCCCGAACAGCGGCAATCCAAATGCGATTCGAGTACAGAACTTCACCTTTCGCTTGCCGCTTGTTCCAAAGCTTGCAGACAAAATCACTCGACTACCGAGAGGCCCCATCGGAGCAGCTCTAAATGGCGTCGTGTTTTTCAATCCCTATGAAATGGAGGGGATGAACGCGGTCGAGGGATACTCGGAAGTTTGGTTGGATTCATGTTGTGGCCATCCTCAACAAACAGGTGTCTATCACTATCACAAGTATCCGAGCTGCGTGAAGTCTCCTTTTAAGGACGATGGAAAGCAGCATTCGCCGATCTTGGGGTTCGCTTTTGATGGGTTTCCCGTCTACGGTCCTTACGAATCAGAAGGAGTGATGGCAAAAGATTTAGAAAAATCGGAAGCTTTGGATGTTTGCAACGGTCACTTTGATGAGGTTCGGGGTTATCACTATCACGTCACGCCCGGACGATTTCCGTATATTTTGGGTGGTTATGCTGGCGTTGTAGAACCCTCAAACAATCGCGAGTTGCGACGTGCTCAGTTAGGTGCAATCAAAGACAACACGCAGCAAGGCGAAAACCGCATGGACAAAGTGATCACAGCAGTTCGTCCCGGGACGGCTTCGCGAGGCAAAACACATCAAGTTCAATTTGAACTGGATCCAAATCGAGCGATTCGACGTCGTCTGCCAGAAGGGAGTCCAAACTGGGTTCAGATTGGTCCGTTCGAAGCCAAAAGTATCTCACGTGTTGGAAACTTGGTTACCGCAGAAATTGAGGTCCTAGACGAATCACCGTTGGGCGTGCTGTTCGATTGCCATATTGAATTCGCATCCAACGGTGAACGCGGTGGGCCTATCGTGTTCAAGAAAAATGATGTATTTCGCGTGGTGGAATAAACGTGAAATAGAAGACGCTTGCCGCGATTTGGCTAGCGGCAAATGCAGAGTTTTTGATGCCCACGAGGGGCGAGTTTAACTGACGATATTTACCATCCTCTGGAGTAGTTGCTATGAAACGATGTATGTGGACGTTTGGTTTTATGATTGTGATAGGAGCCTCGACTGCGATGGCTCAACCGCCTGGAGGACAGGGTGGCCGGGGCGGCGGGGGTGGTGGATTTGGCGGCGGCGGAGTTGGCGGCGGAGGTGGCGCCGGTTTCCGCTCACCCCTCATGGAAGCATTAGATGCTGATCATGATGGTGTTATTTCTGCTGATGAGATCAAGAATGCGACGGCTGCATTGATTACTCTTGACAAAAACAAAGACGGAAAACTTTCGGAGGAGGAATATCGACCTGCTGGCCGCGGGCCTGGAGGCGGTGGCCCTGGTGGCGGTGGCCCTGGTGGCCCTGGTGGCGAAGGTCGGGGACCTGGTGCTGGCGGACCTGGAGGCGAAGGTCGTGGTCCGGGCGGCGAAGGTCGTGGACCGGGCGCTGGCGGTCCTGGCGGTGAAGGTCGCGGACCAGGGGGTGAAGGTCGTGGACCTGGTGGCGGTGGACCAGGGGGCGGTGAAGGCAGAGGACCTGGCGGACCTGGCGGCGGTCAGGGACTGTCAGTTAATCCAGAACGTATGTTGATTCACGCAATGGAATTCGATGCGGACAAAGACGGAAAACTCGGCAAAGAGGAATTGCAAAAGTTTATTGCTGACTTCATACAGCGACATGGCAACCAAGCTGGCGGTGGCGGCCCAGGTGGACCTGGCGGTGCAGGAGGTCGCGGTGGCCCTGGAGGTGCAGGTACTGGCCGCGGTGGACCTGGCGGTGGTGGTGCAGGAGGCGACCGACCTCGTCGTCCTGACCCTCAACCATAGAAATGAAACTCTGAAAGTAACGCAATATTCTTGTGGAGCAGTTCAACTTGACCAAAACCAACTCCGCGCAATAAATCCAGCTGATACGTAACTGGACGCGGAGAGTCCTCTCGGTCGCAAGCGTTTTCAAAATATTCGCCAATGGGGCATCAATGGTTGCCGCTTGACCCGTTTGCATCGTTTGCATAGATAAGGCGATACTATTTTACGATTAGCTCAGGCTTAGCCTTCTTTAGTTCCTCGATCCCTTTTGGCATCAGCTTGCCTAGTTGCAACTCCTTGAGCTTGGCGAGCTTCGACAACATAGATACATCATCTACTTTCGTTCCGGCCAAGCTTAGTCTCTCTAGATTTGGGAACTGGACAATCTGAGTTAGCGATTCCGTTGTTAACTTCGTTGCAAAGGCAAGATCAAGATGAGTCAGTTGTTTCAGACCTACAAGTTGCTTTATTCCAGCATCCGTTATCGGAGCGTCCCACAAGACAAGTTCTTTAAGCCCAGAGAGTTTGCCGACATACAGCAATGCATCATCGGTGACACCGTCATTTTCTCCCAGATGAAGGATCTTCAATTCAGTTAAGCAGGTAAGGTGTTTCAGTTCTTCAGGCTTCACAAACAAGTGTTTTTTATCTGCGGCACGATGACCCCCAAGGCGCAATTCCGTCATTGTCTTGAGTTGTTCGAGCGACAAATCTGAATATCGCGGTTTCTTTAGTTCTCCATCGACCCGTTTAAGCCAAACAAGAACGCGATCGAAGTCGATAGGCTGTTCCCTTTGTTCCACTGCTTTCGCGGTCGTTTGAGCTTCGGCGATACCACATGACGTTAGAACACAACAAACCGCAACTATCCACATGGTTTTGTGATTCATAATTCACTTCGTTTTCCTTGTACTCGGCTTTGTCTTCGAATTGGATCGCTTGGGTTGCGAATCAATGACGTTCTCGTATGCCAACTCCAACGTCGAACGGGCAATTGTCGCATTGGCTGACGCGAGGAGAATGTAAGTGCATCCCGCTTTACCCCAGGCGCCGTTGCATGGCTGGAAGATATCGCTATCGGTTTCCAAATATGCAGCTTGCTGGGTCGGGTTCAACTTGACCATTCCGAATTTGCCATCCGCATCACTAAGACTCGCAAAGATCTTACCGCCGACTCTAAAATCTGGATGCCCCATGTGTTCGCTCTCTACCGTTTCTGGAAACGAAAGAGCAATTTTTGCGAATTGTCGTGGTGTCATCTGTGTTTAGCCTACCAAATGATTCTCGTTGCGTCGAAAACAGGGCCTTCAATGCACGTTCGTTGGTAATCCCATTCGCCTTCGGTTTGCTTGATCTTTGCGACACAGGTAAAACAAATACCGATTCCACAAGCCATCGGAGTTTCCAACGATACTTCGCATGGTACTCTATGTTCTAGAGCTAACTCACTGACAGATTCCATCATTGGCTCTGGCCCACAACAAGCGATTCGACAATTTGCACTTGATTCTCGTAAGATGGACTGCAACAAATCTGTTACACGTCCATGATGTCCGTGCGAACCGTCGTCTGTTGCAATTCGCACTTGGGTACAAGCCGCTTCGAAATCCGATACGCCAGCTAAATACTCTTTCGCTCGAGCGCCGTAGCATAGCGTTACTCTCTTGGCGTAGCCGTTTGGCTGCGATGGAGTGCCGTATTGTGATTTGCCCAGCGCAGCAGATGCCAGCGTCAACATGGGTGTCTGGCCAACTCCACCCGCTACCAAGATAAAATGGTCGGTCGGCTCGGTCGAAAAACCGTTTCCAAGCGGGCCCCAGAACTCAACGAGATCGCCTGCCGCACATTGCGATAATGCTTGCGTGAATTTTCCTTTGACCGTATAAACGACGCTGACCGCCATTGGCAGTCCGTCGGTATCCAAATGCCGGTTGTACATTGCCAACGCACGTCCGATCAATGGGTCGTTTCGGCCAGCAATCCGAATCATAAAAAACTGGCCAGGGACCGTTCGCCGAGCCAACTCCGGTGCCTCCACCGTCAATTGCCATGTGTCTTTTGCAATGCATCTGTGCAACGCAATTCGAGTTGATACAAACTCGAATTGTGCGGAACACGCCCTTTCGTTTGAATGTAAAACGCTCATGACTATTGAAGTTCGGTCGACGATTTTGTACCGCGAAACAAAACCAAACCTGCTCCAATCGCTATGACGATAACTTGGCTCAGCGCAAAGAATGCGAGATAGTTGAAGGTGGTTGCGTTGAACCCATAGCTATGCAGACCTACCCCAAGCAAATTCGTTCCGAACATCGACCAAGCGGTGATGATGTTCCCAAAAACAGCGAGAATTCCAAAACCCAACGCTGCGATCATTTTGTCCCAACGAGCATGTAGCAAGAGTGCATTCCAAAGAACGATCATCATCGCGCCGTTTTCCTTAGGATCCCATCCCCAGAATCGGCCCCAACTGTCGTCACCCCAAAGGCCGCCAAGCACCGTTCCTACAAAGCTAAAGAACAAGCCGAAGCAAACCACACCATAGCAAATACGATACAAGGTCGGAATCGCATCTGTCGCTGATTTTCCAATACCGCCATTGTCCGCAGACTTAGGTGCAACTTTGAGTTTAAAGGAAGAAGCGGGCGCCTTGGATGCCGGTGCCAATCTGGCGATGAGTGTTGCTATGACAATTCCTATACCGAGGAACCCCGCAACAAACGTCGCGCTGTAGCCGAGCGACACACTTACAACGTGCGTAGCCAGCCAAAACTGAGTATCCAAGACGGCCTCAAGAACTGGCATGGAGTCACCAATCGCTAAGGCGCTGGCAACTAGCAGTGTCAAAAACCCAGTTACCGACGCAACCAGAACGGATATCGAAACAGGGAACAATAGTTCTGTAATCGTGCAGAAAAGAACCATGGCCCAACCGATGAAGACGGCGGCTGAGTAAAGCGTTGCAACAGGTGGGCGTTCGGAAATGTAAACACGGCATACAATTGCAGTGGTGTGGACCAAAAGGGTAATAACGCACAACCAAAATGCAGTGCGCCGCAACGTATTTCTTGCAAATGCAAAACTCAGGAATGCCAGAACTCCGCAAACTACATACAACCTGGTCGCGATTGTGATCGGTGCAAAGTGCTCGTACCACGCTTCAAACGGGACCTTGCCAGCACGAATCGTGGATCCAAATTCTTCATTCACACCACCGTTGAACTTAGCTACTAACTTATTGATCTCGGTCGGATCTTTTCGTTTAGCCGATAACTTTTCCCTCAGGGCCATGAAGTTCAATACTGACTCGGTTTTCGATTCAACACCGGTCGTCCTATTCTTGACAGTCTCAAATAGAGCTGGACCAAAAGCATCCCATTTCGCTGGCGGGGCTTTTTCACCCGGTTTGACAACCAAATCGGTTAAGGGAGGGATGATCGCAATCGGACTTCTTTCCCGAATACGCTCTACCTGTGGTTGCAGACTTCGAATATCTGCCATCATTTGGCTTGGATCCGATGAAACACGAGGTGCAAGAGGCGTGTATGCATCGAGCAAGTTGTCGAAAGTCGACAACTTATCAATCGCTTCAGCCAGCTTCGATTGTTCGAAACTCCAGTCCTCTCGCTTCGTCTTGAAGAGACTCTCGACTTGTCCAGGTGATTTTGCAAGCCCCTCGCGAATCTGATTATAGGAATAGCGATTGGACTTGTGGCGTCTTAGCCCCAACGCACTGGTTGTCTCAGCTGCGTCGATTCGAATGAGCGGGCTATCTAGCACCCAATCTTCGCCTGCAAAGACGGCCATAATCCACTTGCTGGCATCAACTTCCTTGCCCGTTTTGTGAATTGGTTCGTAGACGTGACCATCGTTGCTCAATGCAAATCTCTTGTTTGAAAGTATCTCAAGCACTTCACCGGCTGCGGATGCCAGTGGTTTTATTCTGCCTCCAAACTGAACAGGGATTTCTCCGATGGCATACCAGTTGATTTCATCGCGATCGATCTTAGGGGTCAATGCACTTCTTGCAATCCAAAGCACGACAATGCCGCAAATGATCAGGGGCACTGCAACTCCAATCATCGGGTATTTGCCAACCGCAGCCGGCGTTTGAACCTTCGTTTCTGACAAGTTTGTAGACATCTGCCCAGTAGAAAACTTCAGCCGATCGTAACGCGAAGCAAAACGGCCAAAGGTCCCGCCGAAGTGTACTAGCATTCCCAGTCCTGACAAAACGCACGCTACGTATGGGATCAACCAGCCTGCGTTCGTAACGACTTGAAGCGTCGTTTGCTCGACTCCGTATGGGTTCTGGCTTCCATTCATATATCCGGATTGGTAGAAGGTCTCGCCTCGAAACCGCATCGGGTTATTCATCCAGATCCGACCTTGTTGAAGCGTATCTCCCTGAGTGTCCGTGATCTTGACAAACGATGAATAGTCCTTGGGCTTGGATGTTCCGGTGTACTGCTCCATTACAACGTCGTCCAAGACAACCGAATACGGTTTATAGTTTCGACGGAAACGAAGTCCAAAGTCCCAAGTCTTACCGGCCGCTTCAACTCGTTCATATTCTGACTTGTACATGATGGCATCGTCATTCAGAAGTTGGCTAACAGCGTAGGAGCCAATGGGTTTTTGATCCACTTTATTTCGAAGCGTGATGTACGCCGTTGCAAAGTTGGTTTCGCTCTTTGCACCGCCGGACTTTGCGATGTCTATGAAGCGATATTCGCGGATGCCATGCCCAGTTAGTTGATAATCGTCATCGGAGGGCTGAGCAGGACGCTTGCGTTCTTGACGCATGGAATTGGTCATCCAACGATCGACACGGATTTCAAAAGGAAGTTCTGGCGAGGAAAAGAATTTGCCGTTCGCTGAAGATTTTTCCAAAATCGGGTGGTCAAACGCGATCACATGGTTTTTGTCGTCAGCGCTTTTGTCAACAAACGCCAACTCGACGGTGTCCATCTCGTAAGCAACTTGCGTTCGCTGCCCTTCGAAAATTGCCATTCGTTCTTCTCGTTGCGCATCGCCGAAAATGAATTGGCCGAGCATCAACAGACCAACTCCCAAGTGAATCAGAACGTTGCCGCCTCGATTGCCAAACAACAACAGCAAACCGATTAAGAGTACGACACTGACGACAAGGCTCTTGGTTAGTTGCCAAACGATGCGAAGACCTGGGTCAGGAATTCGATATGCGTCATTCGTGGCAATCAAGAAGTAACTCACACCTAAAAGAATGGCTGTGACGGTCCAAATAGTCCAACGGACTACGCGAGTCTTTGGGTTCCAGCCAATGCACCACATCAGTGCGCCTGCCGCGAGTCCCCAGACGCTCATCTTCACCCCGCTCCATAGCCAGTCGTAACTAAAGGGCGGTTCACCTTGCAACCCGTCTCCTAAGTGAGCACTGACAACGATCAAACCAACCAGCGCAAAACCTACGACCGTGAAGAATAGTCCTGCCACGAATCGTCCTCCCTTTGCATGCATTGCAAAGCGAGTCATTTTCGCGGCGATCAAATTAATGAGCAGAATCAATCCAACCGCAGCCCCACCTGGAATGGCAAAAGCATAAGGAATCGTTTCTTTATGAGGCCAAATGGTCTGGGGCACAAAGACGTCGAAAGGGACCTTCGCGACCCAACTATTAAAATACTGTTTCTTGACGTCGACGATTGTCTCGGTGTCTTGAGCAAGCGTACCGACAAAGAGAATCATGGTTCCCAATGCAAACATGGTTACCGTTATCTTGAGCGAGCCTATCGCGCGCATTGTGAGCCAGGCCACTTTAGCGATATCTATCGGAGCGGTCGCAGTTGTTATTGCACCACTACTAAATGTTCCAGTTGCCACGCGGAATTACTCCCAACGCAATGAGTTAACAAAGCTTAAAAAGGTTGATTTTACTTCTTCCATCATCCGCAATTCGCAGTTTAGTTTCACGAACATGCTCATTCCATCGTTTTCCATAGGGACGGCCACGACCAAAAGAGAGCGGGCATCGGGTTGATCTGACGCTCGAATCGAATAGAGTTTCGCTGTTTTTTTGCCAGTTTGAATTTGTTCCGCTTCGTCGACCGTCTTTTTTGCCAAAGACTCGAAGGTCGTTGGGTCATTGCTTGGCATGACTTGTCCGATCCACATTGCGGCGTTTTGGACCGGTGAATCTTTTGCGGTGCTCACCGTTACCTCGCCCTCGTTGGCATCTTTCGATATTTTGAAAGTTGCCTCGCGATAGGGTCTAGCTGCCTGCAGCTCCCAACCGTCCGGTTTCTCATATACCAACTTGAGCGGAGGTTTTGTTGAGGGTTGGATCGATTGAGATTGTGTTATTTGCGGCTCGCTCGGAATAGTTGATGATTGGACCGTTGACGGAGGAACCCCTGAGTCGGCACCGCTGGCGTCAAAAATGTAAGCAGGTAATGCTGCTCCATCGCGAGGAATGATCGGCAATTCAGTTTGAAGATCGGAAACATTAAGGGGTGCGAGTTCTAGCTGTCCGCGCCAACGATTGATCTGGCTCAATAGATAGTCTTCCCACGCAGCCTGTTGGGTTGGTCTATCGTATTTGGAGACAGTAAACCTCATTGGATCACCAACAGCCTCGAAATTTATTTCAGCAATCATTTCGGCTAAGCCAATACCCGCGTTTGCATTGTCGAGCAGTTTCAGTGACCAACCTGTTGGTAAATCGAACTTTGGTGAACCCGTTCCTGGATCGATTGCAAATCGTTCCACAATTGAACGGAAAGCAGATTCCGCCGAAGCGACCCTGGCGATTCGATCTGTTGCTTTCACGAAATAGACATTGTTAGCGTCCGGAATGACAGCTCCTAGAATTCGGCGATCCTGCAGTGGAATTTTGGAGGCTCCCATCATTTGGGGCGATGACTGACGAGGCTTCGGTTCACGCCCGGCTACGAATTCGCTTTCAATCTTCGGTGCGTCGTAGGACCGTTCCTTAAGTTCGCTCCAACAACCTGAAAGCGCTATGATAGCAACGTAACTAAGGAAAGTAAGAATTCGATTGGATTGGGCAGCGGGAAACAAAATCGGCGTGAGCTCACAGGATTCGTGGAATGCAAACACAGGTGGGACAAGCATTTACGGCTTATGCGGTGAGTATCCAAGCAGGAGGATGAATTCCAGGTTTAGCGAACCGTCCAGACGTTAGTACTCAACGACAACATTATAGAGTCGGCAGCCACAAGAGTCATGCCGAAAAACGGGAACGCCGGGATCGCGATGCGACGCAAATCTTAAATATCATCTATTTTCGAGCCATTATTTTTCAGTTTGGCTGCAAATGGGTATCTTTCTTCAAAAAGAGCAGGTTGACTTCAAATTGTTGCCTTTCGCCGACACCGTTTAATAACGCAAGCAATTTTTGTCAGCAAGAAATTGATGAAACTCGAGTTTTCGAGAATCAACTTTCTGGTTTACGGCTAAATTCCAACGTGATCCAACATTCGCTTAGACGAACGGCAAGTAACGTAGCATAAGCATCTTGCGCATCTTGCTTGTGGGGATTTCTCAGGCTGGAAGCCTAAGCTACGTTGATGGATGACGACCTAGGAAACAGCAATTAATTATGCACTCTAAGGCTTCTTCTTTTTGCCCTTATTTGGCGCTTTCCTCTTTTTGCTCTTTCCATCATCTTTGTCTTTGGAATCGTTGGATTGGTATTCTTGTTTAGCATTGGCTTCCAGTTGCGATTTCAACTGCAATTGCAACTCAGTGACTTCGGCGGTGCGAGTCTCCAACAACATAAGAGCTTCCTTTTGGGCTGCGTTCGCTTTGTCCAACTGGTTTTGCCATTCGGCTTGTGCCTGAACTAACTGGTTTTTCAACTTCGCTCGCTCGCTTTCGACTGCCTCGCGCTCCGCAATCAATATGTTGATTTTCTCCGCAGATGCCAGTTCTGATTCGAATTGATTCTTTGTGAATGCGGTCGTTTTTTCCTTCAATTGCTTTTGTAGCTGCTCAACCGTTTGCTTGAGTTGGAGCTGCTCCTTTGAAGAATCCGGCCGAACCAACGCCGCTGGAGACGGTACAGTCGGACTCTGCGATGCTGGATTCGGCGATGCTGGATTCGGCAACGCGGTTTCTTTTTGCTGTGGCGACCGCGGAATGGGTTTGCTTAGTGCCTCCGCTTTGACAGATTCCGAAGGATTGCTATTCGATTCTTTGGAAGAATTTTGGCTCTTGATCTCGGCAGACATGACCTTTGCGCCAAACGGTAAATCCAGGCTTCTCAAGAACTGCTGACGAACCTCGGGTGGAATATCGCCGAGTCGAATCGCATCCTGCGGAACCTGAGGAGGCTTGAACTCTTGGACGACCAATCCCTGCGCGACCATTTGCTCTGCTGTTCCAGAAGTAATTAAACCGGGTGAGCCTAGCGCGGATTATTCATAGCTAGTCACGGAATTTGGTCTTTTCGGAATTGTGGTGGAATTTTGAGCGAAGCAGCGATTATTCGCTCGTTGAGTC
>JAYTVL010000009.1:0-36073 GCA_043744075.1 Pirellula sp.
TGATACAAAACGTTGCCGCCATAATTGTTGAGATAGATGTCGCAAAAGCCGTCATTGTCATAATCCGCGCACGCAATTCCCAATCCCATTTTCGGATCACCGACGCCGGCCCAGCTAGTGACGTTTGTGAATTTCCAGTTTCCATCGTTGCGATAAAGTGCGTTACCGGCAAGCGGCCTGTCGCTAGTCTGCTTGTCGCCGGACGACTGAATCGGAGCGCCATTCAAGAAGTAGATGTCCAGGTCACCGTCAGCGTCGAAATCGAGCACGGCCAGACCGGCACTCATGCTCTCGACGATGAAGAACTGCCCGTCGCTACCGTCGGTGTGGACGAAGTCGATTCCGGTTTGGTGTGTAACGTCGCTCAAGACAATCGTACCGCGATCCTGAGCAACGCACTGGTTCGCCAAACCAAATAGCAGCCAAACACCGATCACTATTCGAATACAGGTGGAACAACGCATAGGTAGCTAATTCTCCAGCACTTACTTTGGCGATTTTGAGCCTCAATGCGAAAGCACGAGGGCCTGAACTTGTCAAAAATTTTCGGTACTCCAGGCCTGCATGCTAGCGCCAAAAACCTTAAGTCCCTTCCGTTTTTGGGAACCTCTTTTCAATCGGCGGACCCCATTTCTCGCGAAGTATTCGGTTTCTCTGCTTCCGTCGGATTCATTCCTGGTTCATCCAGGCGGGAGCAACGTGCTTCCGCTCGGATAAACCGAAACGGAGAGCATGAACTCAAGGTAATCCAATGGTAGCCGCCAGATGTGGCTCCGCCGAGTAAACTCGACGGAAGCCTTAAATATGCTGCTCCGCACCGGAGGGAACTTACGGTTTCTGGCACCAGCGC
This sequence comes from Pirellula sp., assembly GCA_043744075.1. Classification (GTDB taxonomy): domain Bacteria; phylum Planctomycetota; class Planctomycetia; order Pirellulales; family Pirellulaceae; genus JBKCUI01. The sequence goes on from JAYTVL010000009.1 coordinate 851, forward strand.
GTTGCGGCTCAGTCCAATCAGGGTTTGGAGGCACGATTGTCGGTCTGACTTTCTCGCAGCAAAGCAAGTCGCTGCGAATACAAGGCGTTGCCTGGATCCAGTTCGACCGCTCGCTGCAATGCTTCGATGGCTTGCAGAGGTTTCTTGGCCATCGCATGGGCAATGGCCAAATTGGCGAAGTGCAAGGCTGAAGGGCCAGCGTTTACACAGTCTTGGGCAAAGCGAACTGCTTTGTCGGCGTCTGGTTTGATATTGACATAGAATTCGGTCAGAGCACTGAGTGGACCGATCGAATTGGGTTCTGTCTCCAGAAATTCGAGGAGCAATTTTTCTGCATTTTCTGGCGATTGAGTTTGCACATAGAGTCTCGCGATTTCACTAACAATTACAAAGTCATGCGGCTTCAATTCGGCAATCGTACGGAGCCAGCGGATAGCATCGTGGGGCTTGGCTTGGTTGAGCGCAATGAACGCGAGAGCTTGTCGGCAGTCGGTATCTTGCGTGTTCATTCGGCTGGCTCGCAGCAATAGCAATTCCGCCGAATTCGGTTGACCTTCCGCCAGATAAACGCGCGCCATGTCGACATATAGTCGGGCGGCATCTAGGCTAATCGCTTGCACGTCATCGTAATCCCGACGTCCCGCAACTTGCTTCTGGTTATTTACTCGTCGCAGTCGCGTGTGTTCCTCCTGATGAAATTTCGCTTGATCCTGGTCCCCTAGTCGTTGCAGGACTGTAGCCAGACCGAAATGCACTTTCGAAGGGTCGGCCAACTGGGCTTCTCCCTTCAGAGCGGCTTCGAAATGTGTGCGGGCTTTCTCATATTGTCCACTTTGCGAGAGTGCCTGCCCCAATTCTGCATGTGCGCCTACGTGGGTCGGATCGCGAGCCAAAACACCTCTGAAAACGTCCGCAGCCTCGTCAACTTTGGCGGTTTGCATGAGAGCCACACCCAACGTGACTTGTCGCGTTAGGTCGCGAGGATCAGCAAGGACGGCTCTTCGAAAGAATTTTACTGCCTCATTCAATTCACCATTCGACGTGCAAACATCCCCTAGACCTCGAAGCGCGTGAACGTAATTCGGATCGGCCTGAATGATTTCAGACCATATGGAACGCGCCTGCTCGATCTCTCCCAAACCAAATTCAAGCCGGGCCTGCATTTCCCGGGCTTCGAGCGAATTAGGGAATACCTGCCGCAAGTGTTGAGCAACTCGACGGCATTCCGCAATAATCTCAAGGCTTTGGCCGGGGACGAGAGCTCCGAGCGGTGGTAGATTCGGTGCCTGAGCTAGGTTTCTTTCGGACGATTTTACTTCCTCTAAGGGCTGGACTTGGGCTGGACTACGGACTTGCATCTCGGATAACTGAGGCTGCTTGCCTAGCATAGATTTGGCATCTTTTTTGGTAGCGAACCAGCCCGCCGAACTGCCGAAGCCCAAGATTGCGATTGACATCAAACCGAACGCAATCGCACCCCGTGTTAGCCAACTTCTCCAGCGTGACGGGTGGCTCGACGGCGACTCTGATGAGTGGAGGGCTGTAGGCTCGGTCTGAGTGGTGTCACTATTTTCAATGATGGGCTTCATGGTACTGCTTTACCGCGATTGGCGGATATCCTTCTCTAATGATGTAGATCGCATCTGCTGGAAGCCCTTCGATGATCTGGGTCTCCTGACCATGCCAATGCAACTCGAGACGTTCGATGGTTTCCGCCTTTTTCAGACCAAAATGCAATCTGGAACCAAAGTGGCTTTGGTAACCACGACCGCTGTGGACTTCCAGCCGCTGCTTGCCAGAACTCGCGGTTAACAATACTTGCGAACCGACCGCGTCGCGATTGCATTTGATGCCCACCAAATTCAGTTCGATCCAATGGGAGTCACTAGGCGTTTCATTTCTGATCGCTGTGGGCTTGGTACGGGAGTTCAATACGATTATATCCAACCGTCCGTCGTCATCAAAGTCTTCGACGACGATCCCGCGACTGCTTTCCTTGGGGCTCAAACCGCTCCCACTAGTTTGCGAGACATCCACGAATTTTTTTCCGTCACGGTTGTCGAGCAAGCTATTGGTCATTTTGTAACTGGTTGTATCGTCGAGGTCATCCAAATTATCGTGAATGTGACCATTGGCAATGAAAATATCCTTATCGCCGTCGTTGTCAAAGTCCGCGAAAGCGGTGCCCCAGTTCACGGCGTAAAACAAGCCAATTCCCGCTCCAGTTCTCATTGTCGTATCTTGAAAAAACGAGCCCCCCATATTTTGATAGAGAGTCGGAAATTGTTTGTGGTAAGTTGTTTGAAACAGGTCCAGCCATAGATCGCCGTCGAAGTCGGCGACGTCGATCCCCATGCTCCCTTGCGGGTCGCCACGGTAATCGTAGGCAATTCCTGTCAACAAGGCGACATCGGAGAACTTGCCGTGGCCGTCATTCTGCCACAGCGTGTTCTTGGTGGAGTCATTGGCAACGAAAATATCGGTATCTCCGTCTTGATCAAAATCAAAGCAGATCGTCCCCATCCCCCACTCCGCTACCGAATCGATTCCGGCGATGTGACTGACGTCGCGAAAGTTAAGGTCACCCTGATTTTCCAAGAGGTGGCCCGATTCCTTGGCGTACAACAATGGGCCGCCATAAACCTTTCGTCCACGAAAAAACGATGGAGGAATAGAACGATCGAAGCGCATATAAGCGGCGGCATAGATATCCAGATCTCCGTCAGCGTCCATATCGAGCATGCAACAACCACCTCCGACTTTGTCTCCGCAACCGAGGCTCGGTTGATCTTGAATCGCCGTGAAAGTCCCGTCCCCATTGTTGGTGTAGAGACCATTGGGACCAAAGTTGCTTAGGTACACATCGGGAAACCCGTCGTTGTTGTAATCTCCCACGCAAACTCCCAAGCCAAACGCAGGATCGCCCAATCCGCTAGCCGCAGTCACATCGGTAAAGCGGAACGACCCTTGATTGCGATAAAGTCTATTTACGGGCGGAGGGTCGGGGACAGCGCCCTCGAGAACCGAGCCGTTCAAGAAGTAAACATCAATGCGACCATCCAAGTCGTAATCGAAACTAGCCAAACCCGATGCGACGGATTCATACAAAAAACGCCGGCCCGTGCTACCGTCGCAATGCACAAACTCTAAACCACTTGAGAGGGTAACGTCGTTCATGTGAAAAGGCGAAGCGACTTGACCTGCGGCTAAACTCAGCCAGCCTAGGCCTAATCCGAGGGCAATGAAGCGGGAGTAGAACGAGAAAGCAGACAATCGCATGTTCATTTCAATTTAAGAATGATCGACTCAGCTGCGCGACATCGGGGATCGTCGGGGACCAGCTCAATAGCTCTACGGAAGGCGTCGATGGCAGGTTCGGGTTGCTGCAACTCTGCATATAATGAGCCAAGGGTCAACCAATGCTCAACGTTTTTCGGCATCAAAGAGACCAATCGTTGGCCGGCGTCAATTGCCTCCCATCTGAGCCCCCTCTTTTGCAATACACGTTGAAGTTCATGCAGCCAAGCCGCAACATCGGGTTGCAAACGCAACGCGGAAAGGATCCGGATTTGGGCTGCGGGCAGGTCACTGGCCGCTTTATAAACTAAGGCGGAGTCCAAAAATACTTGAGCCGCCACGTGGGCCGCCTGCTCTCGGTCCTCAAACGCTTGAGCAGCTTGGGCATTGGTTTGGCTGCTGGCATCCGCTATCTCTGCAAAACGTCGCATGTTCGCAGTCGCTTTGTCTTTGTCTCCTTGACGAGCATAGGACTGCCCTAAACCATAGTAAGCGTCCTTGGAATCGGGGGCGTATTCCAAGACTCTAGAAAAGCAGAAAATCGCTTTTTCGTAGTTTTGTAAATTCAATTGTGCCGTGCCCAGCATATTCAATGCTTGCACCGAGGTTGGCTCCGAAATAATGTGCTGCTCGAGCGACAGAGCCGCCGAGTCCGTTTTGCCACTGTTCATAAAGGAATCGGCTAAGAGCAGCGGGACGCGAGGATTTCCGGGGTTGATTCGCTGAAGACCTTCGCAAATAGCAATTGCCTCGTCATACCTCCCCGCTTGAAAGGCTAAATTAGCTAAACCGAACAAGGCGTCCGGGTTGCGCGGATCCAGTTCGAGTGAGGATTTCCAAGTTTGTTCCGCCGCTACCATGTTACTAACGAGGAAATCCCGATTGGCTTTTACGTTTAGGGCGCCTGGCAACTTAGGGAACTGGGCCAATAAGCTTTTGACCTCGCGATCGGCAAGCAAGAGAAGCTCAACTTGCGAGGCAGAAGCATACGATTTTGCCTCTGGAAAATCCTGGACTAGAATCGATGTGCGGGCTACAGGTTTAGTCGTACCGGTCCCTTGGATCATCCACGACGCACCAAACAGTGCAGCAAGCAGAATAACCATCGACCAGAAAATCGCAACGCGAAACCTCGAAGACCCCGCGCTGGACAAACTGGACATTATTCCCCTCGCTCCATGAAAAAACTTTTTGCGTCTATAGGCGGGCCGCTAGTTCGCTCAACGCCACCACTGGTTCCCAGGCTCCTGCCTGGGAACCAATGAATTGCAGTATCTGCCTGCCGGCAGCGATTAAAACGACTTCGGACGGGAGGCAGAGCCTCAAACCCGTGCGTTCCCAGGCATGAGCCTGGGAACGAGCATTTTGGTGATGGCGTTCACCGAGAAGTGACGGAAAAAAGTTATTTGCTTTTTACTTCAAATTTGAAATTATTTTCCTTACCGCTTTCGACAGTGGCGATCAAACCGGAGCCCAAATGGTTCTCGTATGTTTTACCTATGAAGTTTTTGGAAACAATTTTCTTTTTCGCATCGACTTTCTTGTATACCGCATCTAAGGACGCGGGATCGTTCGGATTGACGTTCGTGGGTATGTCGTTCTTTTCGTTCTCATGCTTCGTTACAGAGATCTTGTAGGATCCCGCTAAAGCTCCGTCGTTAGGGAGTTCGGTCGTGAGCTTGTATTCACCCTTTGCATCCGTTTTACCCGATGCAGCTCTGCCGCCCGAGTCGGGGTGGAAGATCACCGTCACATCCTCCATAGCCTGGCCGTCCACCAGGATCGTCCCTTTCACGGGAATCGCACCGATACTTGGCTTGCCACAACCCGTTGCCATTACGCACACGCTCAACGCCCAACCAGCAACTAAAACACTCTTCGCTAATTTTTTTTCAATTCGCATAACAGTACCAGTCTATTCATAGTGAAAGAAATTTGACACGAAATCTTGAAGTAAATGCTTCTGCGGCCTATTCCAATAAGCTACGCTTGACAACGGGGATCTGATCATTGCCTTGCCACCATACAATGCGTTCCAATCGATCGTATGGAGACGAAACGTGCATTCCCCCCGTAACCAAATCCAACCGCCCATCGTGGTCGAGGTCGCCAATATCAATCGCTTGGATGTGAGTGGGAGAATTGGCTAGGGCGTGCACCTTAAACTTCATGCTACCAGCATTTTCTAAAAGTATCAAGCTTTGCGACTCCGGCGTATCCCAGTTGTTGAATGTGCTGGTGACAAAGATGTCCAAGTCGCCGTCACCGTCGAAATCGGCGGCTTGTGAATTGACTGCTCCACCCAAATCGAGAATGCGATGGTATCGAAACCGTTCTCGGCCAAGGTTTTCCAACCACTGGAAGCCATGCCAGGGCCAAGGTTTTGGAGGTGAATAATCGAAGGCATCGCCGTTGCAGTAAAGAATGTCCAGGTCGCCGTCTGCGTCCAGGTCACACAGTGAAATCCCAGCCGACCCAAAGTCTGGATTTTTAGACGAGTAGATTTTTCTTTCTCGAAAGTCCCCAGCTCCATTGCCATAAAAGAGAAAAATGGATTCAATCTCTTGGCTAATGAGCGCGGCGATATCGAAGTGACCATCTTGGTTTAAGTCTGCCACTATCCCGTGAATGCCTCCCGCCAAGTTCTGAAGTGGGTGGCTAGCGAATCGCCAACTCCCTTGGTTTTCCAGCCACTGGATCTCGCCGTCGTTATATCCAAACTGGGTCACCACCAAGTCTAAGTCTCCGTCTTGATCCAAATCCCCGGCCCGTACGTCCGAAACGCGAGCGACTTTGTCAAGCAACACATGCCGTTTAAATTTTCCATCGCCGCGGTTCTCCAGAATTACCAGCGAGCCTACTGGCTCGTTCGTTGGAAAGAGCTGGCCAAGAACTGCAACCAGTAGATCACTGTCGCCGTCGCCATCGAAATCCACGCATTCCAATCGGGCTGGAGCCACGATCTGATCGGCAATCACCTGCTCTTCAAATATGCCTGTTTCGACTTGTCGAACCCAGCAAATGGCATTCTTGGTACAATCGCACACTAGCACATCTGCCAGTCCATCCTGATCCAAGTCATGGATCTTCACAAACGATATTCTAGGTGGAGTATTAAAAGAATCTCCAATGGGCCGGGGTATGAATAGCTCCAACGGCTCAGCTGGAATGCCGGACGCTTGCGACGGGTTCGAAGTCTCGACCGACTTGTCACTCAACAGTTTCATCCATCCGCTCAGCCAAGCCACTGAGACGATGGCTGTAAAGAGCATCGCTGCGCTCAAGGCCTTTTGCTTGAACGGCCACAAATACCAGAATTGGAGAATTGTTGGATTAATCAAAATCAATCTTTCAAGAATGTTTGCGAATTAACATGCTTCGCAGTTCCGATGATAACATCAGTCATAGCGTTTGATCCAGCAGTCGATTAGGCTTTGGTATGAAATTAATTTAGACTCAGCTGCAAGAGTGGGACATGGTTGGTGGGCAATCAGCAAAACAGTTACGGAGTCTGCTGGGATTCAGTGCGATCGTCGCATGTGTTTTCGTGTTGGCAAGAGGTGCTGGCTGGTTTTCCGCCCGGCGTTCTACCGTCGCATTGCAGCGGCAGGTCATAGCGCAAGTCGATGAGCTTGGTGGGCATTATTACTACGATTATCAATGGATTCATCCGAACTCAGTCGGCGAACGATTGGCCGATCGGGATAGCCAAGAGGTTTCGCGACACCCGCTTACGACCTTGTTCGGCGAAGACTGGTTTCACGACATTTTCTACATTACTTTCGCGGAAATCGGCGCTGTTTCAAAAAGCAGTCCAGTCGCGATCAACAAAAAAATCGGTAATGCGCAATTGGATTCATTGTTGCAGTTGCCAAATCTGGAATGGCTCGCGCTGAGCGGTACAGCTATCACCGATGAACGACTCGAGCAAGTAGCAACTCTGCCAAAGCTGAGTAGAGTGTGGTTAAGTCGCACTCAAATAACCGATCAAGGTATGAAAAGTCTTTCACGCTGTGAGACTCTTACTCATCTTGCGATTGTAGCAACGGCTACGTCGGACGTAGGCTTAGCCCACATTGCGCAACTACCTAACCTGCGTTTCTTGAGTCTTGGGAGCCCCTACATTTCTTCCGACGGCTTACGCAGGCTTAGCAAAACAGATTCGTTGCAAGAGCTTTATTTGGATCGTTTGCCCGTCGACGAGCGCGTGCTGAGCTCGTTCGAACATCTCACTCGGCTGCGGATACTATCGCTAAAAATGACGCCGGTTACAGACGAAGGAATTCAAAGTCTAGCTGGGCTCAAGCAACTTAAGCAACTGTACTTGGATGGAACGCTCATTACTGACGCCGCACTGGACGCCGCATCCCTTTGGCAGGATTTAGAGAACTTGTCACTCGCGCATACTTTGATTTCTGACGCAGGATTGCAGAAGCTGGAAAGATGCACGAAGCTCAAGTCGCTCGACTTGACGCAAACCAAATGTTCACTCAGTGGAATTGAGAAGTTATTTGTTCGGCAGCAAACCAGAACGTGGGCTGACGCCCTAAGTGCAGTGTTCCCAACACGATTAAATCCGCAGGGTGAAGTCATTTCGCTCGACCTGAGCTCCCTGCGATTAACGGATAATGATATGCGGCTTTTGCTGCCACTGCAGAGACTAGAATGGTTGATGATGCCCAACAACCGCTTGACGGACGCAGGCATAGAAGCCCTAATGAGTGCAGAATGGAAGCGACTCTCGCTGATCCATTTAGACAATGCAGATATCAGCGATGCAAGTTTAGAACTGATGGGACGCCTTCCTGTGTTGCGAACTCTGCACATTTCGAACACAAAGATTTCGGCAGAGGCCATCGAAAAGTTAAGAACTCGCAAGCCCGGGCTGAGGGTGTATACCGAGGCACCCTATCAAGTTAAAAAATGACTTTGGAGTGCGTCAGAACAGCGAGTCGGGAGCATGACCTTGCTTGATAATCGAATCGACGCCACGCAAGTAGTTGACGACCAGCGTGCAAAGGAACCATTCGTGGTGCCTCAAAAGTGAAACATTTGATTCACAGCACACACATCCATTCATGCCTCTGCTAAACTGCGTTGGGGCCGCTAACCCGGGCTAATGAATAATCCAGGCTAGCCGGTCTGCTCCTTTCCATTTCTTTCTGCAACACTAAATAACAAGGCTCCTCCAATGAATGAACGTCCTAAAAGCCTCTTGCGTGCACTTCCTATTTGGTACCTTCCGGTCATGATGGTCCTACCTCTTGGGACTGCGTATCTAAGTGAACTGGTTACTAATGCCTACAAGAATCGGTTTTTCACTCCGGAAGGTCTACCCCCGTTTTCACCGGCGCTTTTGCGAGAGATTATGTGGAACAATATTTACAATCATTCGATCTGCTACGGGTTTTTGGGTGCTGTCACGTGCGGTCTGTTGACCATGATTACCGCGGGGCTAGCTGGGCCGGGGCGAGCCATAACCGGTTTTGTCGTGGGCTCGACATTGGGGCTTGTCGGCGGCGTTGCGACCGGTGTATTGGGCTACTGTGTCACGTCAAGATTGCAGCCAATGCATATCGAGAGCATTCTGATGGCGATGTTGGTCTTTGCGCCGGTGTGGGGAATGTTGGGAGCCATCGCCAGCGTGACATCGGTGCTGTTGCTGGGACGCTCGGATTTGATTGGCAGGGCACTTCAAATGACACTGGCCATGACACTCTGCACAATATTGGTCTATCCGCTATTGGTGACGATGGCCTTTCCCACCGACTGGCCGGGGAGAATCATTCCCGAATTTGCCCGCACGCGATTAACATGTTTCGGTATCGGTTCGGTGGGCATGGCGATTGCACTATTCCTGACGCTGAGGAATCTTGATCCAGCTGCGAGCAGGACGGAAAACCAGGAATCTGAGCCCGCAAGCTAATGCGTTGCGGCTCAAAGTAAGTGCCATTGATCGCTGCCTATGGGGCAGAGCGATTTTTTGAGAACCGCTCGATAAATCTCTGCGTGGCTTCCGGCAATAATCTGACGTAGTGATCGCGGAGCAATGGCATGTGAATGGTCTCTACGGTTTCCATTCGAATATGGTTGTCGTAGCCCATCCCCATGTGGCAATCGATGCAGTTGCTGCTGGCATCGCCTCCAAGCCGAGTTGCCGTCCCACATTGCTCAGGTGGATGGCAGCGAATGCAGCGCTGCGAGAATAAAACGACGTTGCCACGTTCATTGCGGTGTGGATCGTGGCAATCGATGCAAGTCATCTGGCTGCTAGCAAAACACTTGCTCATCTGCAGTCGTTGCAGTTGATTGGAACTATGCACGTTCCCTTGTGGACTTCCTACTTCGATGGTTGCTTTCCAGAATTCTTCCAGCTTGTCCCCCGGTCGAAAACTGAAGGGCTGCTGTAAAGGCTCAGCAGAACCCAAGTGGCATTGGGCGCAGACGTCGTTCATGGCTTGCCTAGATAACTTGGCCGGGTTGGCGATGAAAAGTGGCTTGCGGTCCCCCGGATACTGCCGATGACGCGCGACATGCTCGCTTCCCGGACCATGACAACGTTCGCAGGTGACGCCGAAAATTACCTCGGCTCGATTAAATCGATTGCGAGTTTCGGGAATCGGCTCCATATAAGTCATGTGGCACTCCACGCACTTGGGAATGGTTTCGCGTGTGTACCAAGCCGTACCGTCGTTATAGCCGGGACTGTTAATCCACCGGTTCAACTTCGTATAGTACGACACATGCATCTGGAACAAACCTTCTCCATCCCAAAACAAGTAGGTCTGCGCCAGGTTTCCCGAGCCCGTCACGATACCGAAACGCACGCGGCGGGTCAGCGATCGCAAGTGGACGTTTTGATAAAAGGAGCCATCGCTGTCTTGGGTCATCGTAAAGGACAGATCGGGATGGTTGGTTTCGAGTCGATTTTCTCCCTCCACAAAGGATCCCAGAATCGAAGCCGAAGAAGCGGCCTGCGAAGCTTGGTAATGCGAGGTTTCGACAAAACTTCTATAGTACTCCTTGTGACAGGGCATACACGCTTCCGCTCCCAGAAAGCCATACGAATGTGGCGTCGGCTCAACGAGAGTGTTAGCCTGCCGTGTCGGGAGTTCGATCCAGCATGGCGAGTTCGGGTGGACTAACATTGCCGACTCTCCATCGGAGTTGGCCACCAGTTGAAAGCCTCGAGCAAGTTCTTCCAGGCTGAGACCCATTCGCCGCGTTTCGCTATCCAAATTTCTTGAGCGTCTAACTGCCACTTGCTGGGCAAGGTCTCCTTCGCCAACTTCCTCTTCGCTCTGGCTCCGTTCATTGAAGCTGGAGAAGCGGTCGACGAGAAACCAGAGTCCAACGCAGGACGCAATAAACGTCACAAGGTAAAGTATCGAACGATTGCGCATCTGGGATTAGTTCAATAAAAGGTTGCTTAACCTGGACGCCTTTCCAATTGTTTTTTTACGGCAGTGGCCAAATGTTCGTCGATCGACACTAGCTCGAATTCTTTCAGGATATCAGAAATCTTGAGCATGGAATCGCGGGATTCAATGATAGACCATTCTTCAAATGCGAATGTCGTAATACGGACCTTCGCTCCATACTTGTTGGCGATGTCGCGAAATCGATTGACATAGGGCCATGTGTGCAAGAAAACCTTTTCGAGGTTTACGGACGTACATACCCATGGATGCCATCGGCTGGTCGCCGCTAGCTCCTCGCCGGTAATATCGCAGATTTTAGAGACGTCTTTATTGGTGCTGGAAACTACGCAATAACGATTCTGCCAAGCACGGGTATTAACCATTCTACCGCCAGCAAACGCGCTCGGCCAAAAAACTATTTCCGCTCCGGCAGCTCGGAGATGACGCCAACCGGTGTCCCATTCAATATCGAAACAGATTTGCGCACCGACTTTACCAAAGTCGGTCTCGAAAATCGGGGGATTCATAGGCCCTGGTACTACGCCGATTTCCATCTCGCTAACCGTCGGATACGTTTTTCGATATTCGCCGAGGATTTTTCCCTTTCGATCCAAGAAAACCGCAGCGTTAAAGAATTTTCCTTGCTGCTTGGTGTAGGTTGGGCAGACCACATAGCAAGCATGATCCGCTGCGAACGTTGAAAAAGCTCGCAAGATGGGACCAAGACCCTCCTCAGCAACTTCCGCGATCGGCGGGGCAGATTTTTCGAGATTCGAACAAGGAAAAATCTCGGGGAGACAGATAATATCGGGCTCCATGCTCACGACATCGCGCATTCTCACGAGCATGCGATCAACCATTTGTTTGGGACTTCCAGCCCGCAATCCGTCCTGAGCGATGGTTGCTATCCAAACCTCGCGAGGTAAGCGGTTGGTCTTTGCGGAACCGTCTGCGGCGTGAACGCCTGTGGCATTCTGGACTGCAAGAACACCGGCCATTGATGCTGACGCGACCGCTGCTCCTTGACGTAAGAAAGTACGACGGTCATCTTGCTGAATCGGTGACACTGGTGATCCCCTTGCTTCGATAAAAAAAATTAGAGTGTTTCCAACCGATGGAAACTTAGTATTCCAGAATATTCAACGTCTCATTGTATCACATATTTCGGGGCACGACCGCGTATCGCAATTCCGGGCGACGGCATTTGGATGTTGAATGCCGCCGAGTTTATCTCGGCGGATTGTTACCTTCGACCTAGCACCAACCGTCCCTCGCTCACGCTTCGGGTTATGATCTTCGACGTCTGCCAGGAGTCACCGCAAGCGAATGGCACTATCGAATCCCTCGCGCAAGAGCATCAACTGTTGGACTGGAAGGTTGCGAAAACTCTGTAAGTCGCCGCTAGGCCAATGTACCTCTACGTCGATGGATTTCGATTGACCAACCCCAAAGTGCAGTCTGCTGCCGAAGTGACTTTGATAGCCACGTCCCGATACAACTTCTTGCACGAGCTTTCGATTATTGCATTGTACGATGACTCGAGCGCCTACCGCATCGCGATTCGCCTTGACTCCGATTAGACAGAGTTCACACCAGTGGTTTGTATTGTGAGTCTCATTTCGTATCCATTGTGGGGCTGTATCTGAATTCAGAATGACTGCGTCGACGTTACCATCATTGTCCAAGTCGTCTAACGCGACAGCACGAGAGGCTTTGATCGAAGCAGCAGCAGTGCCAACTTTGGTAGATAGATCGCTAAATTTCTTTCCTTGCATGTTGCGCAAATACACGTTTCGCGCTGCAAAAGTGACGCTGTCGTTCAGCTTAGAAGCGTCCTTCATCAAATGGCCTGTCGCCATGATTAGATCTGGCCAAGTATCATTGTCCAAATCCGCGAAGGCAACACCCCACTTGAGATTGCGGCTTGCAACTCCAAGCCCCACAGCAGGACCGATGTCGTCAAAGAAACCCAGACCAGAGTTCTTGTACAGTGTAGGGATTTCGGCGTCGAAGTTTGTGGTTACGAGATCGAGAAAGCCATCTCCATCGAAATCCCCAACATCGACACCCATAGTAGCCTGCTGGGATCCTGTCACATCGTAAGCAACACCTGTCAGCAAAGCCACTTCCGAAAATCTCCGGTTCCCATCGTTTTGGAATAGAAAATTTGCAGCAGAATCATTGCACACAAAAACATCGGTGTCCCCGTCGGCATCATAGTCAAATGCAACGATTCCCATCCCAGGTCCTGCCGAGGAAGCGATTCCTGAAGCCGTACTGATATCTTCAAAGGTTCCGTCTCCATTATTGGAAAGTAACGTATTGGAGTCTGGATCGTAGTCCTTGGGACTCGACACACGCTGAGCTCCAAACACCGTTTGTTTGGCTGATTTTTCGAATGAGAATTCAATGTAATTGGCAAAGAATACATCTAGGTTACCGTCGTGGTCGATGTCCAGCAGAGAGACGCCAGCACCAACCCTTGGAGCTGATTTTGAATTTGGAAACTCGTGCCTCGAAAAAGTGCCATCACCATTATTTTGCAGCATGATGTTCGGTCCGAAATTGCTGATGAACAAGTCTTGATCGCCATCGTTATCGTAGTCTCCAGCGGTTACTCCTAGCGCAAATCCGAGATCACCAGCACCAGAGGTTTGCGTGACGTCAACAAATTGGAAATTGCCAAGGTTACGAAACAACCGATTAGGCTGCGGCTCATTGTTTTTGTCCCCTTGCAACGGCGCTCCGGTCAGGAAATAGACATCGGTCCACCCGTCGCCATCGTAGTCAAACGTGGCCATCCCTGATGTGATGGTTTCGATGATGAAATGTTTGCCAGTTCGGCCGCTGAAGTGCTCAAATTTCGCTTGAATGAGACTTGAAACATCGGTGAGTTGGAATTCCGATTGCCCGTCTGATTTCTCGACCATCGGTAGCAACAACGCAAGCAGACTCGAGATGATTGTCGAAACAAAACGATTATTCATTTGACAATCCCATCGCTTTGTCCAAGTGTTGCATGGCGATCCTATAATTCTTGTTTTCCGGATCCAAATCGATCGCTTTTTGTAAATGCGTTTTCGCTTTTTGTAAATCACCGTTCACGGCGTAAACTTGTCCCAACAGCTCACAGTCAGCAGCATTTCCGCGCAATTCAACGAGAGTATGCGCGTGCTTAAGAGCTTGGTCGAGCTTCATTCTGTTTGAAACCCAAAGTCGGACGATGGCATCGAAACCGATGGGGCTAGTGGGAGCAAGTTTGAGTACTTCCTCGAATTCGCGTTCGGCGTTCAACATCACTCCGTTTCGAGCCAATAGCGTGCCATTTGTAAAATGGCAGCTTGGGTCGTTGGGTGCTATTTCGCACATTTGGGCAGCCAGCTTCATCGCGTCCTGCTGCCGACCAAGCGATTGCAATAAGCCGAGCAAGAGCGTGGCTGAATCCAAACTCTGCGGATCGAGCGCCATCGACCGACGCAATATTTCTTCGGCTTTCTCCTTTTGACCGCTCTCCAAATACAACCTTGCAACATTGTCAAATCGCTTGGAGACATCCCTTTTTTCGTTCAAGGCCCCGTCGAACGGTGAACGATTTTTGGCCGAAATGGCTCGCTGCGATTGTTGCGATTCCAGCAGTTTTTGAGCTTCTTCGCGTTGTCCCAGCCGCAGCAATGCAGTCCCCAAGCCTTGTTGGGAAAGTGGGAAGTCCGGAGATAACTGCAGCGCAACTTCAAACGCAGATTTCGCCTCATCAAATTTGCGATTGCTAAGGTAAGACTGGCCGAGCATCAAAAATGTCTTCATCTCTTTGGGGTGAACTTTTGCAGACTCAGTGAGAATCGAGATTGCTTTGTCGACTTGACCGAGCTTCACGTAGGCACCTGCTAAGTCTTGCGAAGGCTGAGGATTCTCTGGCTGACCCGGAATCGCCTTTTTGAAAAGTTCGACTGCTATCTCATATTCTCCATTCTGAATCGCAATTTCCCCCAAGCCATGAAACGCATAGGCATAGTTAGGCGCCAGCATTAACGCTTGTTCCCAAATCTGCTTGGCAGTTTTGTACTCACCCAACAGCAGATGCATGCGAGCTTTTACCTCCAGTGCGTCTGGATTCTTAGGTAAGCGTTGTACCAATTCATCGACGCAACGTTTGGCTTCCGTGCGTAGTGGTTCCGAATCTGTCTGAAGGTTCGAATCGGGAGATGCTAATTCGGTAGTCTGCGTTGGCTTCAAATCGATATTTTCCTGCGCCGCTTCATGGTCTGTACTCGAATGCAGAGTATCTGGTTGAGTGACAGGAGCCGGAACTGGCGCGGGCGAATTGGCGCAGCCCATTGAGGTTGCCAGCAATAGCAACAATGCCTTCACCAGAATCCTATTCGATAGGCTGCAGATCCAAATTGTCTTCGCAAAGCAATTTGCGTCATGCAAGGAAAGCGTTGAATAAAGAGCCATGATCCTTGATTTTCGAAAAAAGCACCTGACCGAATCGCGAGTCGAATCAAGTTCATTGTATTCGGCATCTGCCGCAGCGTCGATCAGACAAGGCGAGCGACGAGTTGGAAACTAAGCACCCATGCATAAGTTACTTTGTTTAACCGCGTGGGCATCGCCCTCATCTTTACTCACATTTCAGGGCATACTAGAGTCGAAATTTCAATGGATTTGCGCGATACCATTGCGATTTCTCCCCCTCTCCCCTTTGTAGGGGAGAGGGTGTCGGGGGGTGAGCGACCGTCTAGGAAATAGGCAATAGAGCCGATTCGAAAATCTTAAATTTTTCGAAGTCAATCAGTGCTCCTCAGGGGCTCTGCCCCCGAACCCCCGGGATTTTTGAAGGCATGGCGCCGAACATCATTTATTTGATTTGTTCTCTGCGCAGCGTTAAGATGAACACCGCTGGGCCAAACGCAACGGAGCTCTGTGGGGACACAACTCTGCCAGGGATAACTCAGTCGCCGATAAGTCAAACCTTATCGAGCACGTGAGCGGGTGCCGGTCGATTGGAAACAATCGAACCGGCAACGCTCTTTTTCTTTTGCTCCTGCCATTTTGTTTGATGCCGAACCATATCGTTAAGCATCGTCAATAGTTTGCGCATGCATGCTACTAAAGCAAGCTTCTTGGGCTTACCTTGCGACAGCAACCTTATGTAAAACGCCTTGATCACAGGATTCTTTTTCGTGGCTACAAGTGCTGCCATGTAGAGAACCCTTCGCACAGTCCCACGACCGCCTCTGGCTCTTCGCTTACCCTCGGACTTGCCCGATTGCTTAATCATTGGCGCGACACCAACCAGTTTCGCAATCTTGCCTCGAGAAAGGCTGCCAAGCTCAGGTAGCTCCGCGATAAGCGTGGAAGTCATCACCATACCAACTCCCGGTACACTAAGAATGACTTCGATCTTGGGATCTGTTTTTGCCTTCGACTCCAAGCACTTTTCGATAGCAGAATCTACCGCTTTTAGCTGTGTTTTCAGGGCCTTTACTATCTCTTGGACCAGTGCTTTGGCTTGAGCGTCCACGCATTGTCGAAGACGATTGCTCTCTTGGCTAATGAGCTGCAAGAGTTGACAACGACGCCGCGATAACGCAATGAAGTTGCGATCTTCGAGAGTGCGTGGTTTGGCCAAAGAAACCTTGACCTGTTGACCATAGAGCTGAAGCATTTGAGCATCGATTGCATCCGACTTTTCGAAGTAGCCGTGCCCTTTTGCAAAGTCGCGAACACGTGCCGGATTCGCGACCACAACATCGACTTTAGCATCGTGAAGCGCATCAACAAGCAGATACTCCAAACCACCGGTTGCCTCGCAGACAACGAGAGTCTCCGAAGGTTCTTTGATCAACTTGATGATCTTCGCTTTGATCGATTCGACGGTGTATTCGATAGCCTTTTCGATTTTTGAATTCGAATCAGCGATATCAAGCCGCACCGTGTAGATATCGATCCCAATAACTCTTTTGTAACTTTTCATCTTTAATGCCCATCCTAGTAAATGCGATCTGGCCGTGAGGCCGATCAGGCGACCGTTCGGGTTAAAAAAGAACAGCCACACGATTCAAGCTCACCCACAAGCACCTTGATCTTACGGATCAAATTGTCCCCACGTCAGCTCGCGATCACAAATCGCTAGAGGGCGCGTCAGTCGAACTGTGTGTAACGTTTCAATGAATTGACGATGGGATTCTCCCTCTGGCGATCCAATTTCATATTCACCTGGCGGAAAGACAACGAACGTGAAATAGAGAAGGGCTTCCTTTAAATGTATCTTTAACGTGAACCATTCGCGCCGGCCACTCGGATCGTACGCCAATGGCGTTTGATCGATTTTCTCGACTTCATCGACACGATTCCAATGACGAAGCAACCAGCCGGATGCGCCGTGAATCGCGGAACTTGGATCACTCCCATACCAATCAACGAGACGCTTAACATACCGAGTCTGCGTGTCTGTCGACAAATCTTTGATTGGGTAGTCGCCTAGCGCAAGCAGTAAACCATAAAGCACTCGATCTTCGATAGATCGCGTCGAACCGGTGAGAGTCTGGCGATTGGTATCGCATTTGTCGATGCATTCCAGCAGCTCGTTGACCGTTACACTACGAGCTTTGCATCTCGCTACAAACTGGCTCAAACTCTCTGGGTCTTTGCCTACCCGTAGCGCATCGAAAATTGCGTCACGCTCTCCCTGTCGAAGCAGTGTTATTGCCGCCCCTGCTCGACGCCGCCCAAGGAGACTGCGATCATTCTGTGATAATTCGTCGCTCGGTGTTTCCCGAGTCACTTTGAGCAATGATTCGTTGATTAATGGATCTTTTGCGGACGCAACGAACGGAAATTAAATCGCATATTGCTCGGGCGTCGCCGTCGTCAACAACGTTGCGAGCCTTTCGATGTCGGTCGCTGCGTAATCCGCTAATGCATTTGCGGCACTCACTTCCCGATGCTGGGTTCCCTTCGGATCAGAAAATATCTTTTCCAAATCGGGAATCAACTTGGCTCTAAACGGACGCAAAAACTCGCTAGCAGCGGTTGATTCTCGGCGTTCAATGCGATCAATTGCTCAGCCATGAAACTCAAGTCAAGTTCGGTCCAGCTCGATTCGTCCAGTTCTTACTCTCGGTCAGCGTTCGAATATTGAGCCACTCCAGCATTGATGGGAGATATCGATTCTCGGGTTTGACAGTCCAAGCTGCCGAGCGCTCGGCTAGTTTTAACTCCGCACGCCCCTTTCTGGTTTCTCGCTGCTTGCGAGTCAGCCATTCACGCAATGAAGGGACGAGGTAGTCGTGTGTGAGTTGATAGTAGAACGATTGTCCCAATCGTTTATCTTCTGGTTGGTCCGAACGATTGAGGACATTCTTTCTACTCTCGCCGTCGGGATCGGTCGGTGTTACGATCCTTGACTCGGTGTCCAAAATGCCGATGACTTCATCGAATGGCCGCGAGTTCTAACCATAACCAGAAGCCTCACGCAGCGTTTGCACTGAACGCATGCCGCCCTTGATGTCGCTGCCCGCGTCCGGCAACAATTCTTTCAAAATCTTCCGAATGGCGATCTCATGAACTCGATGCGCGGGCGGTGCAGTCTTGGCACTAAACGTTTCTTCGAGAAACATGACGCCCACGCCACTCACGCCACCCATCCCCTCAAGGCTCGCCATCGTCCAAGGACGCAGCTTAAGCATGTCGGCAAACAGCGACAGCCGAACACTGATGACTTTGTCGTCCTCTGCTAATTCATCGATCGAGCGATTAATGAACCGCTCGTCCGCAGTCGTTAATTCATCGTCGAGTTTGCCGTAGGCGCGACCAAATGCCTTCAGAACTTTGCTGCCAAACATCTTGGTCGGCCGCAATCTGCTCGAGCCGCAATTGACATTGATCGCAACTGTCGACATGTTTTAAGTTCTGTCGATATTCGCTACTATGCTCATCGGTGGTCAGCAGCGTTCGCAATCGTTCGTCATTGCACGAATTGGACTTGGATCGATTCATTCATTCACCTCAAACTCTTTTACCAGCTCTTGAAGGCGGTTCATTACCCGACTGCGAGAAACGTAGACTGTTCCCACGCTGATGTTCAACTGCTTGGCCGCATCAACCACAGAAACGGATTCGATATGCGTAAGCGAGAACGCCTGCCAGGTTTTTTCAGTGACCGTTTGCCGAACTTGTTCTGCAGCCCATTGAAAAATTTCGCGTCGATACTCAAGATCGAATTCGCCAGTCATTTCCGTCTGCCTCGCTGGAAGTTCTGCTATGATTCGGGCTGCTTCATCACCCCCTGCACCAATTGACTGATACTTAGTAAATGTCGCAATTACTTGGGAAACAAATCGTCATCGCAGGCGGAAGCGGCTTTTTGGGGACGTCCATGGCGAGGCATTTTAACGATGCGGGGGCCAGGGTAACCGTACTCTCTCGTTCGACCGAGATTGAAAGAGGTCGAAAGTCGCCACCGAATATTGAGTATCGCCAGTGGGACGCTCGGAGTATCGGAGAGTGGGTGGAAGTTCTAGACTGTGCCGACGCAGTCGTCAATTTAACAGGCCGAACCGTCAACTGTATTAAAACCCCCAGTCATCAAGACGAAATTCTTCGATCGCGAGTGGAGTCGACTTTGGTTCTCGGCAAAGCAATGCGACTCATTTCAAAACCGCCTTCTGTTTGGGTGCAGATGAGTACGGCGCACATCTATGGCGACCCACCGAGTTTGGTTTGCACGGAAAGCTCAGCACACGGATACGGTTTTGCGCCCAATATTGCGCATGCATGGGAGTCGGCTTTTGAGCAAAGTAAAATGCCCGAACAACGCGGCGTGGTAATGCGGACGAGCTTCGTCGTTGGAAAAGATCGCGGCGCTGGAGGCGGTGCACTATCAACGCTGAAGTTACTTGCCAAACTCGGACTTGGCGGTAAAGTCGGCCTAGGTGCGCAAGGTATGAGCTGGATTCATGAAACAGATCTCAGTCGGCTTTTTGAGCGATCGATCTATGATGAGACTATGAACGGAGCCTACATCGCTTCGTCGCCGAATCCAGTCTCGCAAGTCGAGTTCATGCGTACGCTCCGAAAAGTCCTCTGGATTCCGATAGGTTTGCCGGCGCTCGAATGGATGGTTCGAATCGGCGCTCCGTTGGTTTTTCGCACCGACCCGGAGCTTGTGCTATACGGTCGGTATGTCGTGTCGGAGCGTTTGGCAAGCTGCAGGTTTGAGTACCGGTTTCCTGAGCTTGCGCAATCCCTACAAGATTTGCTAGGGCCGTGAACACAAGGCTCAACAAAAATTCTGAGTGAATACTGCAAATTGAGAATACGGAATTGCAATACAGAAAAACACTCGCGAATCGGAAGTCCAAGACGCGGGTGTTGGGAATAAAGTATCTATCGGTTGGACCGGAGAGTCGCAAGAATCTGTTTACAAGTATGCCATTGAATGCACAGAAGCTGGCGAAGCGCTCAATTGGTTAAGGCTTCTAGCCGCCTGCGACCTTGTGCCGAACGAGACGGTTTCAGCGGGAGTCTTGGGTATGACGCAATCCTACGGAAGGCCGATTTGCAATGCTGCAATCGAACGATTCCGTTCTTTCTGTCTATGCATTAGCGATCGACAGGGCGGTATTTTTCAAAAGCTGTTCGAGTCCGATTTTTCCGACCGGCGGATCAATCTTCCACGGAATGATCACCGTACGATTCGACTGTTTTTCCACGACTTCGCGAATGTAAGACTGTTCGTGCAGTTGGCGTTCTTGCAAAAGTGGATCGGAAATTGACAGTGGCGACAAACATTGATTGATGACCCATACGTACGGCTCGATCTCGGCTCGACGTAGGTCTCGTTGTAACGACGCCGCTTCGTGCACTGGAGTCGCTTCCGGAAGGGTAACGATTAAGACCCTAGTAAAATCCGAATCGCGTAGCCTCGGTAGTAATTGTTCTACGGATTCAGGCATTTGATTCGATTGGCGGGTGACTTCACGGTGATAAGCTAAGGCTGAATCTAGAAGCAATACAGTGTGTCCCGTTGGTGCCGTATCGAGAACTACAAAACCGTCGCTGCCCTGAGCAACCGCATCCGCAAAAGCGCGAAAGACTGCGATCTCTTCGGTACATGGCGAACGCAAGTCTTCCGCAAGCAGCGACTTGCCTTGTTCATCAAGTCCGCCACCAGCATTACTCATCACCTCAGCCGAATACTTAGCGGTCTCCGCAGCTGGATCGATTCGACTAACGGATAGATTCGCAAACGTTTCACCCGCGACAGCGGCCGCGATGTGGGCCGCTGGATCTGTCGTCGAGAGGTGGACGGCGAAGCCCCTTTCTGCCAAAGCGACCGCAACTGCAGCTGCGACCGTGGTTTTCCCAACGCCTCCCTTGCCCATCGCAAGGATCACACCATGTTTCTTTTCGGTTAGTTCATCTATTAGTTCACCGAGAAGCGGTGGAAGTGTCAACAACTTAGGTTCGATTGCTCCAACTAAAGCGATTGCCATGGCACCCTTTGACGTTGTCGCGGGGACGCCTAAGCTTCGAAGAGCCTCGACGCCAAGGATTCCACCTCCCGTCAATGGAATAATCGTTCTTGGCAAATTCACGAGCTCCTTCGGAATTGATTCCATCGCGCTTTCGCCACGCCTCTGCATCGCCAACGCAAACGGATCACTCGTGTCTGTTGCTCGAAAGACTCCATTAACAACGAGATGCTGATTCTCCACTCCAAGACCTGCTAGCTCGTTGCTCGTCCGAGCTGCTTCACGCAAGGCTGTTTCTTCGGCACGAGCAACCAGAACAAGGGTCGTTACCTTGGGATCGCCGAGCGCCTTGACTGTGTCTTTGTAGAGCTTTTGTTGTGCTTGCAAACCTGCGAGTGGTCCGAGGCAAGAGGTGCCTGTCGTGTTCTTGTCCATGAAGCCAGCCCAAGCTGATGGCAATGTCAACAATCGCAATGTGTGACCTGTCGGTGCCGTGTCAAAGATCACATGGTTAAATTCACTCGTGGCTGACGCATCACCCAAGAGTCTTGAAAACTCGTCGAACGCTGCAATTTCTAAGGTACACGAACCGGAGAATTGTTCTTCCATGCTTGCGACCGCCGCGGCAGGTAACTTGTCGCGATAGGGACCGACCATTCGCTCGCGATACTCTGCTGCGGACTTCTCTGGATCGAGGTTCATCGCTGAGAGTCCCGGAACAGAAGGAACGACAGTTGGGTGATGCCCGAGAGGAGTGCCTAGAACTTCATCGAGATTGGACGCTGGGTCGGTCGACACAAGGAGAACTTTTTTGCCAGCATCAGCAAGTCGAACAGCTGCGGCGCATGCCACGGACGTTTTGCCGACACCACCTTTGCCAGTGAAGAAAAGGTTGCGAGTTGTCTGTTCTAGGAATTTCATAATTGCACTTTCTTGAAGATGTCGCTTTAGTCAAAACTAGCTAACGCAACTCGCTTGTGATTAAGCTTTTAGCGGGCAGGGCGCGAGCCAATCGCACGCACCTTGTGAGCGGCAAGGCGATAGCCGCCGGTATCCCGTCTGCATAATCGCTGTGATTTTCGACACCCGCGGCTAGCGCCCAGCGGCTCACTATCGCTAAAGTGAGCACCATTTGGCTAACGCCATACGGATGATTGGCAGTTTCCTAGCAAGAACCTGTTGATCCACAGCATCCACGGGACTTTGCAACGGGTAGCAATTGCTTTGGAGCAGTTGTGTCAACCCAGCTCGCCAGCACTTCTCGCGTTGGGTAATCTTTGCGACTAACGATTTTTCCATTGACCAAAATCAGTGGCAGACAATCTGTTCCTTCGCTCCCCAAAAGTTGGTGTACCTCTTTGTTTTCAATGAACGCCATTGGCTGCTGAGCCAAGTTAAAGCGTTCCACTTGATTTCCTTGTGACTTAAGCCAGTCAAGGTCCGCTGCGAACCGAGGCAATACAGGGTCCACTTGTGGACCACAAACTCCGGTCGAGCAGCACATTGGTTTGTCGTAGACCTGAACGTTCTTCATAACTTTTTCCTTAAGAATTGGGTGGGATTCAAATTTGTCTGAGTGTTTGATTGCATGCACTCGCACGCTCGCAGCAAAGGCGTTTGCATCGAATGACTTCATAAGAACCTCTTTTTATCGCTAATCGTCAAAAGACGATGGTTTTTCTAAAAAAATTTGATAAGACTACAAGTCAGCGACGAGCCTCTTTAGTTGCTTCAACACTTTTTGATTGATGCAGTAGCAAATACGGGGCCCATCGATCTCTCCCACAACTAAACCAGATTCTTTCAGAATTTTTAGGTGTTGCGAGACAGTCGATTGAGCCAAGGGCATCTGATCGACAATCTCACCGCACACACAGGATGTGCGACTGAGATTTAGCTCGTCATCGTTTCCCCGTCCGATGTCAAAATTCTACGTGGTATGAGTTCAAATGTCGAATTGCTACGTAACATTAGTTCTAAACCTGGTAGTCTGACTAACACGCAATGGTATGTTCCTACCGAACCTTGCAGCGCCTGCGGCTCGGTAGGAACCTCGCCCTCCCGTCCTCCCGTGTTGTCCCTGCCGATGAGAGAGAGAGTTGCGATTTCGTCGGCGTCAACGGCGCCTTTCCTCCACCGATTACGTTGAATAGGTTGGAGAAGCATTTCCATGAACGAACTCGACCTTTTTGCTGCCACAATCGCCATCGCCGACACGAGTGAACGGGCTGCCTTTCTGGATCGCCAGTGCGGCGACCAACCGGATCTGCGGCAGCGCATCGCGCAACTGCTTGAAGCGCATTTTCAGTCCAATCCGCTGCTAAATCCAACAAATCTGATTCCGCTCCGGAATCAAGTGGCACCAGCGAACGCAACCAGTGACTTCCCCAACCAGGGTGAGCAACTAGGCGGCGTCATCGCCGGCAAATACACCCTCGTCGAGATCGTCGGCGAAGGCGGCATGGGCTCCGTCTGGCGAGCCAAGCAGACCGAGCCGGTCAAACGGTACGTGGCGGTCAAGCTGATCAAAGCGGGAATGGACTCCAAGCAGGTACTGGCCCGATTCGAAGCCGAACGGCAGGCGCTGGCCCTGATGGATCACCCCAACATTGCCAAGGTGCTCGACGGCGGACTGCATCAGCACCGGCCCTACTTCGTGATGGAGCTAGTGAAGGGCGTGCCGGTCACCAATTACTGCGACGCGCACAAACTGGCGATCGAGCAACCGAAGTTGGCCGAACTCGTCCAGTTGCGGCAGTTCGGAGGTTTGACGCTCGCCCAGTGCTCAGAAGTCCTCGGTGTATCGGCTCGCACCGCCGATACGTGGTGGGCCTACGCTCGCGCCTGGCTGGCAGTTGAACTAACGGAGAAATGATTCTATTCGGCCGAGCGAGCCTCTGGGAGTGCCACCCGGTCTCCTCGTATATTCCAGTTTGCCGCTCGCCCTACAATAATGGAAAGTTTGCGAACCGGAAACGGCGGGCGAATTTACCGCCGCAGGCTACTACTTCGCGCGTCAGGTGCAAGCAAGCCTGAACGTTGCTAGCCTCCAGCGAAGTACTCGTGACTGTCGGCATTCGCAACTGCTTTGCCCGGATCACTAATGGCCAGTGCGCGGCATCCCGATTGCCCGTAAACGTTGTCGTCTGTCAATGCGTCGGAGTGGGTGTGTTCATGGAGAACAGTACCTGCTTTGGAGTCGGTCCCGGTAGCTGGTGCAGCCCAGAACTGATCGCAGAACCAAATCGTTGAGGTTCCTTTGTATGTATATGCGTATACTCCCGAATCGCAACCACTGAGCGAAAGGTCATACGTAAATGGGATCGTCTCGATCCGTGTTTTGACAGCGTTGTAATTTTTCTTCACTTTGTTGAAACGGGCCGTGGTATGCACACCAAACCATTCCTTGTAGCGGGCGTTATTCGTCAAACTAGCGAGTGCGGCAACGCTCAGATTATAACCATTTGTATGTGCCACGCGGGCTGCTGTTTTTTGTACAGCACTACCCCCGCGAATCGTCGGCGGCAGGGGGCTAGGGGTGGCGCTTGCGGCGGCTACCGCGAGCGGCTTTTTTTTTATTTTGACGCCCGTTGGTGCTTTTACCGCTTTCGCAGACTTCTTCGCAGCTTCCTTGCTTCTCGCCGCAGCTCCGAGGGTAAGACGTTCACCGTCTCCCGGCTCGACGACGAAATTGGTTTGATCTGCGATTGCGCGCGGGGTGGGGGTGAAATCACTTGCACTTAAGGCTGCTGCCAGCTTCACACTCTTGGGGCGGACATCGAGAATAGGCGACTTCAATTTCACTTTATATTTGCCAGGCCGAGAGGTGTTGTAGGCGTTGCTAACCATGAATTTAGCCTCGATGCTCTCGCCTGCTTTAATCAACACGTAATCTTTGGCGGATGGGGCCGCCCGTTTAATGATCGGACCGTCGTATTCGACCTTTTTGCGATCTACGGTAATCTCAAGGCAGTCGGTCACAATCGTGTCTAGCGGAGTGCCCCAAGTGAGGACATGCAGATCGTCCGCACTTGTATTGGTTAGAACAACTTTAATCGGCACTGCACGATGACTCTTAAAGGACTTTGACGACATGACGAATTTGGCTTCGAGCATTTGATGACCATTTGCGAGAATGTTTTGTTGTGGGGCGGCATCTCCAAGAGAATTATGGAGTTAAGTGACGTAAGCTTAAGCCTCACCAACGCAAATAGCAAGGATTTGTTTTCGATTCCAAACTAGCCAAAAAGGTCAACGCGGTTATAACCAAAATCCAAAACGAATAGATAAGGATACCGGCTTTCGACGCTTTCCGGGGGTGTCGCTTCGCTCGCCCCCCGGCTACCTGCTGCGATCCTTTCAGGATCAACGCCAAGAACGCCTTTCAGGATCCACACCAAGAACCCTGCCGGACTATCACCCGTCATCGCACTAATCGCAATTTGGAACAAAAGATGAATGGTAATATTATTCAGAAAACTCTAAAACTGCTATTTGTCGCACAGCCCAAGCTCTGCCTGCCGAATCGCCAAGCATACGTGTTTCGCTTGCATTGCGAAGCGAGGCAGAGCCGCCGGAGCAGTGCGTTCCCAGGCAGAGCCCCGGAACGAGAAACGTTATTGGTGGCGTCAACTGAGAAGTGTCCGAAAAGGAGCTCATTTGAAGGGGTCAACATTCATGGCGGGTTGGAAGTTTCGTGGCATTTGCAATTGCATTTGCAATTTCACTGGCGCTTGCAGTTGCCCAGGTGCTTGCAGTTGCATGGGTAAAATTACGGGGGATTCTCGAAGGGCTTTGACTTGAGCTGGTCTAAGCATGTGATGGGAATCTGCGGTATCAGCTAATTTGTTGCAAAGGGCAGGAATATCCAATCCACGGTTCATTTCTAGCTTAAGCCACTCATCCATTTTAACGCGTTGATTTTCGGTCAATCCCAATTTGCGCTGCAAACTCAAAAGGCTTCTCAAATGATCGGTTCTTGCGCGGTTGACCAATTTCGCAGCGTCATCCAACTGGATCTTTTCGTTCTGTTCTTTGGTGAGTTGGGAATTCAAAACCTTATGCCAGACCGCGTTCTTGTCCGCTTTGTCATTCTGTATCGATGACGCAAATTGCCAAATTTTTTGCTGCATCTCCTGCAATAGCTGCGGCGTCATTCTCCCGTCGTAGCTGCTTAGCATGGATGTGATGCGATTTTCAATGTGCTGGATGTCAATTTCAATTGCTTCATTGAGTTTGCCCCACTGATACTCGGTGAGAGAGCAGATGCTGTTGATTCGATCCAACTCCCGGCGAATGCTCTCGCGTTTCAACTTATGAAATGCGACTTTGGACCCGCCCAATGAACCATACATGTACTCCTCCATTTGCTGCCGAGTCATTCTAGGCAGCGCCCCACGCTGCGCTGCATCCTCTGGCGGCTCATCGTCCTCCTCGATGCCTACTGCGATCCCCTGGGCAATGGATGGTTTTGATGGCAACCCGAACTCAAGCCAGCAGAAAAACATAAGGCATTTTGCAATCCAACTCCAACGGCAAGTTGCAGACGACCGGAGCATCTTGGAAAGAAGAGTCGTATCAAGGTTTCTCGGCATCTGCAGCTCCTTCTCCTTCCGCTTTTGCCTTCTTTAGGATGCCTTCAATGACTTTTGAGAAATCCTTTTCGCTCGCTTTTTTCGAAACCGGCTCTACCTCAATGGAGTCGGAACTCGTTGTATTCCCAACCATAAAACGATTCTCAACCGCTAATGACGGGGAGTTTTGCAACACTGGAACTGTTCCGAATGTTGTCTGTGGGTTCTGAGTAACGAACGCGGCTCGCTGCGATTCCGAAAGTAAAGGTGCTATCCAGCTAGGACGTATGTCAGGTAGCAGTGAAGCGTTGTCAAAAGTGGCTTCTAAGGAATGATAAAAACGGTCCTTCCATTTTTCATGCAAGACCTCCTCGATTTGCACCATTTGGATGCCGCTCAAATTCAATTTGGCTTCGAGCAAGTCCAGGATTTTGCTGACTACGGCGTTTCGACGCCAAGTCATTCTGTCCGCAAGTTCCCTGTCGTACTTGTCCAATTGATCGGCGTTGACGACCGCACCCACCCAAGAACGAACCACCCGCTCGGCTAGACCATCTAAATCAATCGTCCCGTAAACTTGCTCTTGAACTCTTTTGATGATGGAAGTGTTTGTTTTGACCTTCCACTCACTCTCGGCTAAGTCGACTAGAGTCTGCTGCTGCTTTTGATCCAAATCGCACAGTTCGCTAACTATGGACAATTCATTTTGAATCAGACCTCGCATTTGTTTCAGCAATTGAGGTTTTGCATTGGCAGGCTGAGCCGCAAAACCGGGTTGCAGCCCGAGAACCTCAACGTCTTGAATCAAGACATCTTGAACCCTTAGTCTCAACGCTGCCCTTTCCGGAACTACCAAATTTTGCTGAGCGAGGAGATCAATGGGAATTGCAAAAAGGGTTGCTGCTCCGATCGCAAAACAAAAAATAGCACGGCACGTGCAACAATGACTCACGGCAACGCCTTACGCTCGAGCCTCTGAAAATACTCGTCCAATCCTTGTCGGTATTCTTCCGGAAAAACAGAACCAGACGTTCCGGTAGATTGCTGGACGCCGTGATCTTCGCGTGCTTCCTTTTCGTTGATCCCAGGGCCTAGCAAAGCGATGGCTGCGTCCTGCGTGTCGCCCCCACCACCTCCGCCTGGATCCGCTCCGCCACCTCCACCGCTCTTCGGATTGATGCGTTTGCTCTTGAGCAACAATTCGATGACTTCGGTTTCCGCCGCAATCGCGATCTTTGTAGTATTGGGGCGATCAAGTATCTCAGCCGCATCAACCATGGCTCGGTCGACTTCGTTCATCAAAGCGATCTCTTTTCCAAATTCGCTTTGCGCATCTGGCAATTCCTCGATCTTTTTGCAAACGGCAACAATTCTCTCTTGCAATCTGACTTGCGTTGTCGCCAACTCGTCAACCATGTCCAAGTATTTTTCGTTGTCCGCAACGGGCTTGGCCTGTTCCGCAACGCGAGTCCGCTCACGCAAATTGATTTCTTCCTCGAGAATCTTCATCACCTCAAGGATAATAGACGGAGGCAAGGAGCTCTTGGATTTACTCCCTTTGCATTCGCCCTTGCATGCTGGATCGACAAGATCTTCGGCCCAACGATCCATCGTGTCCGACCAGTATTCCGCCTCTGCGATCGCGATCCCCTGTGACTCCAATATTCTGTTGGACAAAAGTCGGATTCCGCCAAGGACATCTTCTTTCTTCATTTCATCGAGCACACTCTGGAATTTGACCAATGGCCGTCGTTCATGAAACGCTTCCAGGTCATCAATGATCAGTCCAACGTTGTTCAACGCTCCCTCTTCACGCGTTTTGAGCTGCTTAATTCGTACTTGCTGGTCATTCTTGAGTCGCTTGAGGCTCGAACCAAACGCATCGTTGATTTCGCCGGACGTTGCGTCGGCAATTTGCATTTGTTCACGCGATGCGGCTTTCAGTCGTTTTACAAGTGTGCTCCCCTCAAGATTCGCCATAAGATTATTTAGCTCTTCAGCAACCTTGTCGAATTCCGCAAGCAACTCTTCCTGCTTGCGAACGGCTTCCTCGACCTTGTTCTCTTCGGCTGGAGGGGCTTCCTCTTCTTCGCCAGGCTTTTTAGATTGTTGTTTCCCCATGACTGTCGTCGAGGGCAATCGCAACGGGGGCGGAGCGCCAGCCTTCTTCGACGCTTGACTGGGGTCTCCCGCGGGAATGGGGGGCTGCTGCGACGATTCACGATCTGCAATGGTCGGGTTTTGAGGTTGTGCCGGTTTGGGCTCCGTCTTGGCCGCACCGGCTGGATTGCTTGCCGAATCCTTGCTTTGACCAACGATTGGCCCCGATTTGGATTGCTGTCCAGCGCTCGACTTGACGATTCTCTTTTCGTCTTTGGCTTGTTTGAGAAGATCCGCAACCGATGGCATCCGATTGGCTGCGATGTCTTTCAAAATCTGATGCATCTCGGCCCATTTTTCCAAGTGCCCAACTCCGATCTCGGAATTGCGGGCCGCTTGCCGAAGCAATTCTTCGCCGCGACCGGTCAAGTTCTTCAGGCGGCGCCCGTTGGCCTGTTCCGCGGAAGCCTGCTGCTCAATCTTGCGGCGTGTGTCTTCCTTGTTTAGCTCGTCTTCCGACAAATCGCGAATCTTTCGGTTGGTATCCAGAAGTTGAAGTTCGCGGTCGCGGACTTCCAACGATTCCCGTTGCCACTTGCTCAATTGCTCCAAAACCCAAATGGCGTGATCACTCGGAGTCAAGACATACAACAAGTGAGGCGTAGAATAAACGCGTCCGCGATCCGGCAAATAGTCTTCGACAAACATTCGCAATTCGAGTGGCTGTGCCGGTATTTTAAGCGACGTCGCTTGAAAGGTTGCCATCGCATCCAATGTCTCTGCCGTCGGATTTCCAGCCGAAAGCATCAGTTCACCTCGAATCGGGGCTGTTCCTAGGAAACCCTCGGCCGTTCTCCAATCCATTCCAATGTGCTTTACGCCGAAGTCGTCGACCGAACGAACCGTGAATTGCAATTGCTCGGAATCTAGCACGACCCGCGATCTCGGCAACCCATCCGAAAAGACGGCAGGCGATTCGTCGTTGCGCACGGTTACATTGACGGAAAACGGTGACTTTGCGGATAGACCGTAAGTATCCGTCCAATCGAATTCAATCTTCTGGGATTCCTCCATCACTTCTCGCTGTGGATGGAAGGACTGGTCATTTACTGAAATCCCATTTCCATTGACTTTCGCGGAAACCAAACTTCGTGTCGCTTTGGCTTCAAAAGCAACCCCCGATCCCATCACGACAGACAATCCACCCCCTCGAACATCTTTAGTGAGAAGTTGGTCCCGCTGCAAGTATTTAGGGAGCTCGATACTGGCCTGTATCCGCTCCAGTTCAGGACGCAGCTTTGGCTCAATCTCCAAGCTCGGTTTGGCATCGCCGATCGAGAGAGAAAGCGTTCCGGATTCGATTTGGGGAGGAAACTCAAAGGAATACTCTCTATCGAGCAACTTCGATTCCAGCTCGGCTTGGCCACCGAGGGTGGCCGTCGCTTTGCTCGGGGTCCAGGCCGATCCCGATGCCAACTTGATGGAAATCGGGAAAGACTCACCATGCGGTACGATCACTTTCTTCGGAAGCGGTTCTATGGCTGCAAAGGTATATCGTTGAATGTTTCCTAACGGGGATGCGAATCGTGCCCATGCGTTCGAAATGGCCGCCGGAAAAAGAATCCATAAGCCTGAAAGGAGGGCTAACCCAGTGGCTGCAAGCGATCCCCATGCCCGATGACGCGACGAAGGGGTGGCTGCCAAGAAATTCCTTTTGGCAGAATCCTCTGCGACTTGGACCAAAGCTGCTTTGCATAGCGCAGGAGATCTCGACTGTTCCGAGTCGCTGTGTGATAGCTCGATGGCACCCAGCAAAGCGTCTCCGACAGCCGGCATGCGTTTGCCCAAAAGCTTGGCTACCGATTCCGCAGAGCGAACACGAACGACCCATTTTTGAAACCGAAAGGGGATGGACGCGACGCCGACGGTTGCTAAAAACAATACCGATGCTCGAATCCACGCAGGCGAATCGAAAAGCCGGTCCAACGCAAATACGCAAAGCACCCCAAAAAAGATCGAAACCAATGCGATGCCGCCTGCCTCTAGCATCTTTACTGTCCAGACATGCTTTCGAAATTCATAGAGCTGGGCAACCAACGACGCGGGAATCGCGATGCGGTTCTTGGTTTGGGATAGGCTCATAATGGATGGTGATTCCTCGAAACAACCAATGTGACTTTATCTAAAGTCCAATACTACCGTGACCGTTCGTTTTGCTGTGCCGCAAAAATAGACTGCCACGATTGGACCGAACCGATTGAATTCCGTTCAAGTAATAGTATAGAGGCTGCGCACCGTTAAACTCAAGAATCGGGCAAAATTCCACGCTCAGGAACTCCGCTTTTCTCGAAAATATTCCCCGGACTAACCTAAAAACCCGTTCAGCGTGACCGGTCGTGTCAAACGCATCGGCGATAAAACGATTGTCTCAGCCACAGCACTTGCCGATACGATACCAGGCTTGCGAAATGGTTGTGGACTTTTATGACCTCCTGTTCGCAAACCAAAAGGGGTAGTGCAAATGGCCAAGTTCTATGTTCAAAGTGGATTAATTCGAGGAATTGTGGATTGCTATGATTCCGAATGTGCGGCGGTATGGATTGTGAATCGCGTCATGGAACAAGTTGCACCAGTAAGCGACGAGGCCCTTTACGATGGGGACGAAAATGCCGACGTTGGAATGTTCGCCCTAGACGATTCCATCCAAATCAGTGAACAAGGCTTCGATCGCGATGACTGCGAAGTCATCGACACCCACATGGCATTTGTTCAGTGGCACCAGCTCAAACGTGCCATCGAAGCCATCCATCAGCAGTGGAATGACAAATTCGACAACGATTGAGCGTCGATCATAAGTCGGGCATTGTTTGAATAGCAGGGCATTTGGAGTGCTGGAATTCGTTCCAGCTTTTGGACACCACGGCGATTGCATGCCAGTCTTTCGTCGACTCGCTTCCGGACGCAGGACCATCTAAAAGCTCCGATGAATCGGAGCACTCCAAAGCGATTTCCGCATGTCTAGCAAGGCATTTGGAGTGCTGGAGTTCATTCCAGCTTTTAGACACTGCGGCGATAACATGCCAGCTATTCGTCGAGTCGGGTTCGAGCGCAGGACCATCCAAAAGCTCCGATGAATCGAAGCACTCCAAATGGCACTCAAAATTCCGCCAATAATCCCTTTAACCACTTCGCCGTGAACGTCGTTCATCGGAACTGCCGACTTTGAAAACGATAGGTTAAGCGACTGCGGTCAATGCCACAAAAATGCAAAATAGTGGCTTGCATGCCAAGTATGTGAACTGGATTCTCGGTGATGTTCCAACCGTATTCGTCGGTCGCGCCGTAAACGCTTCGCTTTGTGCGTGTCACACGCTGGTGTGGCCTTTCGCACCGCGACAGGTGACAATCTAATTGTTGGGGGTGGTAATCTTTGTCGCCAAGGCCGTAAGGTATGTACCGCGGAGCGCTCCCTACAGAAACTCCGGCAAACGACTTGGAGTGCAAGCGAAACAGGGTATGCCTAACGCAGATTACTTCTTTGCCAACGACTCGTCGTAGCTCGGTTTGCAATTGTCGGACTAAGGCGTCCTCGAATCGATTCGATATACATGGTAGGCGAAGGCAATCCTCTCCGTAGGTTCAACTTGTTGCAAGTATTCAAGGCCATCCGTTTCAGGTAAGTTGTAGAGCTTCGTTACGCTAATGATCCACCATTGCGTTTCATCCGTACGAACCTCTTCGATCGATCCTCCTTTAGGTAGCAGTGGGGGCGATGTGCTCGGCATTTCGAGCAAATTTCGGCCCACTCCGAAATCTCCCAATTCAATGCTCAGCGGACGGCATTCTGGATGACGACGTATCCATCTGTCTACAAGTTGCACATCTTGCCCCCAATCGATGTTGGAAAAACCTAACAATCGCCAGCCGTGATTTGGTCCGCCGCTTATCGTATTGAAGTAACTTGTATAGTGAGGATGAACCCTCAGGGTGGAACCGATCATGAGAATACACAGCGTCGTACCCAAAAGGACCGCGATACCACATCGATTCGGGCCTGTGCAAAATAAGCGACCGCGAAGCACTTGGAGAGCAGTGGGCGAAGCAACGAACGCAGCCAAAGAAAAAAGAAAGGGATAGATCGGCAACACATAACGATGATGGTGATTGAAACCACCTTGCAGACTGACCGAGGCGAATGCAACAACCGATGGAATTCCCAGAAACAAGAACATTGAAATGACTTTCGGGTCAACTAAGTTGCGACGAATGCCAATAAGAAGAACATTGAATCCGACCAAAGCTGCGATTAGTGTCGGTTCTGGCGTCTTGAATAGGGTGGTCAAAACATAGTAGTACGGCCAGCTGCCATGTTGCCACTTCCCCATCAGAAACGACCATTTCTTTTCCTCCACTTCTGCTTTCAAGAAATCGATCCCAAGTACGAAATTGCTTGGAAGCGGAATTGGCAACGAGGACCACATGGACCATGGGTCAATCGAATTATTCGGTGTAAATCTAGATGCACCTTTTCCTCCTAGCATCTCACTGCAGAATTGAAACTTGCCAAGCGGAGTCATCGTGCCTTCAAACCCGTATCCCATGTTCACAACCAAGAGTGCAACAATCGTGGATACGAGCAGATCGCGAGCCAATGCTACAAAGGTAAAGGTCACATCGCGTTTCTTGTTTAGAAGCACATGCAATATCACTACGGCAGGAAGTGATAGAAAGCCAGTGAGCCAGGTCAACTTGCTTAAAACAGCGAATCCAAGTCCTATGCCCGCCAGAATTGAAGCGCTCGCCGAGGGAGATTGCGTATACCTCCAGTAAAGGTAACTTGCCATCAGTCCACATCCCGTAGCCCCGACGTCAGGTCCGATCGTAGCCCCATGCGCTAAAAGATCTGGAGAAAATGCCCAGTAGGCAGCAAATAGAATCGGTACGACGGTTTTGCCGAAACATTGCGTTAGCCAAACAACGCCTACAATCAATCCAAATGCCGTCAACGATAGGCCGGTCAATCGCGGCAGCGTATAATCGTGAACGATATCAAGTCCGGCTCCATTGAGGCGATCCAAGCCAATCGAAAACTCAGGGCGTAATCCTGCACGCGTCGAATAAAGGGACCAGTCGTATTGCTCTGCGTCCATGACGAAACAGGTGCAGATCATGCGGATCAGAGGTGGATTTACGCGATAGAGATCGAATCGACCATACTTCCAATGCGAAACACCTGCTGGCAAATGCCCAATCTCGTCCGCTGTTGGAAATGTAAGGAACACATTCCACGCGCATAGCGCCAAGTGGCAAGAAAGAATTGCTACAAGAATGAAATGGAACCAACTAATCCTTCGATTTTTCAGTTGTTGCCTCTTGGATCTAGCTTCATGAAAAAGAAACTGGAAACGAGTTCCGTTACCAGAACTCCCATGTCGGTTCTTACCGCCCAAGCGATCTTTCCACCTACTTCTGAGCAGCCGTCGGGAAAATGAGGCGTGACAGTAAACTGGGTTGGATCACCACCTTTCAAAATATCAACCCTTCCAGGTCCTTCCATCGTAACCGCAAAGGAAACGACTTCGTTGGTAACTCCGAATAGTGTAATGCTCCTTCCCGCTGGTCCTTCACGGATGCTCCCGAACAGACGAATGGGAACGATTTCGTATTTTGCATGCGGCGAATACGTGAACTCCACAGACTGGTCCTTGATCGGCTGCGGAAGCTTTATTTGGATGCGCCCACGAGAGGAATCTCTATTCGTGGGCAATTTACCAGACAATGTCAGAAGCACATCTTCACCCAACGGCATAAAGTCGACTTTGAGCCAGTTCGGTCCCAACATAGACAGTGGCGAAAGTGGCTTTCCATCGCTTGTGACAATTCGCATTTTCTGCTCAACCGTAAACGACTCGTCAAGGATGAGTTTGCCAAGAAAAAGTGTTTGAGGAGTAACCAACGAGCTATTGGGTTCGACAACTTCCAGAAAGACCGTCAGGTTTTCAATCTGCTCGATACCGTTCTGACTTGCCCGAATCGACGCCGAATACATGCGTTTGTGCAGCGAAGGCTTTACGGTGATGGTGATACAAGACTGTTCGCCAGAGGGAACTAGCTTGTCAAAGGTTGGGTTGGAACATGCGCAGTCCACTTCTACCGCGTCTATTGTAATCGTATGTGCGGTGTTGTTCCGACAAACGAAAGTGAAGTGCTTGGGCTCATGATCATACGTGCAGCTCCCCGCATCCAAACTGGTCGACTCGAATTTCAAGAGCTTCCGCTCGTTATTCGTTGACGCGATTTGTTCCTTTAGTGTGCGACTCCGTCCAAGCCCCGTCACAATAAAGGATAAGGCAA
>JAYTVL010000010.1:0-2773 GCA_043744075.1 Pirellula sp.
GGCGCCAACGGGTTCACATCGAACGCAACCTGCCCAACGCCGATCGAGAAATTCGAGAAAGAAGCAGCAAACAAAAAGATATTAAATCGAACGAAAGAAACTAAAGTCTTCATATCAAAACCCCTCCATGGCACTCGACCGAAAGCTGGCAATAACATCCGCTTGCGGGGATAGCCCATTGTTTATTGGATCATCGTTTCCGTCACGATCCTTGCACGCTCGTTAGGCTATCTAGATCACTCTTTAGAGCAACCGCCGTTCCATCATGGAAAAAAGCATCCAAAAAAGCGGATATAGTTGACTGCGGGTTTTCTATTTTTCCTAACCCGCAAGATCCGCCTCTGAGTTACCCCAGTGCGTTGTAATACTAACAATGTCTAAGTGTCAGACAAGCGAATAGGAGTCGAGAAATCGAGTTGCGAGAAGCTTGTTATGGTAAGCCCGGTAAAATCCGCAGGCAGGGGGATATTGTTCGGCCGGACGCTCACGACAACTTGCATACCCGCTTTGCTGGCTGCAAGCCATTCCGAGTGAACATCTGTCACAAAAACGATCTCTGTGGGATCAAATTGGGATTCGGCCGCAATCCTTTCGTAGCTTGCAACCTCCTTCTTGGTCCCGATGGTTGTGTCGTAATGAGCGCTAAATAAGTCGGTTAGATCCCCCAGAACCGTGTACTTGAAGAACATCTTTTGTGCTAGCACGCTGCCCGATGAGTAAATCCTCAGATCCATTCCGCTCGCTTTCCATTGCTCAAGTGCAGGAAGAACATCCGGAAACAACTCGGCTCGGAGGGCTCCGCTTTCGAACCCAGACTGCCACACCAGGCCCTGCAGGAACTTCAGCCCCGTGGCTTTGCTATCGGTTGCCATCAACAGGTGGCAGTGCTCCAACAACGTGAGTACCGCCGTTGTTTTTTTCGTCTGCCATGACAGTCCAAGCCAATTGTCGATCGACGCAATCTGAGCGTCTTTTGCAACCGTCCGAATTGCATCCTGCACTGGCAGCGATTCCCAATTCTCCACGAGGAACCGCTCCAGGTTTTTTTTGGCGTACGGAAACATAACATCGTAAACAAAACGAATATCGGACATCGTTCCTTCGATATCCAACAAGACGCATTGCGCATGAAGTTTAGCGATTTCCATGGAGTTACGGTTGGATCATCGGTTCGATGCGTTTGTTTGGTGGCAGAAAGTTCCCGCCAAAACACATCGGGCTAAACTCACTGTGGACCCCTTGTTCGACATAGTGAGGTGTCCAGCCAGCGGTATCCTCAAAGAATCGAATGCATCGAATGTGTCTGTCGTCGCATAGATTGAACCAATGCTTCATGCCACAGGGAACGTTGATCATATCTCCGCTTTGGACGGTAATGCCAAAGACTGGTCCTCCTTCGGGATCCAAGTGAAAGATGCCTTTTCCGGAAACGGTGAAGCGGACTTCATCCTCGCTATGGGTATGCTCTTTGTTGAACTTTTGGAGCATGGCGTCCACGTTGGGCGTGTCTGCGTGGACGTTGATCACGTCGGCGGTAACGAAACCACCTTTTTTCTTGATTTGTTCGATCTCAGGGGCATATTCTGTCAAGATGTCTTGGTCGGTAGCAGTCGGACTGAGGCGTCCAGAAACCTGCCACTGTTCGAACCAAATCCCGAACGGCTTCAAAAACTCGGAGATTTCGGCGGGATCGTCAATCGTTCTTTGTTGTGATGGAATAAAAACGCTGGCCATGGTTTTGTGGTGATCGACTGAGGTGAGGAAATGCACGAATTGAAGTGATTTAGATCAAAACTTTAGCGTTTTCTGAAATGACTTGCAACAACTTGCTGCGGACAACTTGAAAGAACCAGTTTATCCAGGTCTGGCCGCCTCTGGCCAAAGCCTCAAGGTTGCGTACACTATTGAGTCGCAGCGAACGGTTAGAAACTGCGAATCCGTTCCGATTTCGATTTGTTTCCAACGCGAAGCCACCATTTTCCCTCCGGAGTAGCTCTCATGGCCCATACATTGCCACCCTTGCCCTACGCTTCCAACGCCATGGAACCGCACATTGATGCGCAAACCATGGAGATTCACCACACCAAGCACCATCAGGCCTACATCAACAATCTGACCAAAGCCGTTGAAGGCACACCGCTTGAGTCCAAGACGGCCGAAGAACTCATCAAAGATCTGAGCGTCGTTCCAGAAGACAAGCGTATGGTCGTTCGAAACAATGCTGGCGGTCACGTCAACCACTCTTTCTTTTGGCAAGTGATTGGCTGGAATGCTGGTGGCAAACCAAGCGGTGCTTTGCTGGCGGACATCGAAGCAACGTTTGGCAGCTTCGACGCATTTAAGGAAAAATTTGGTGCCGCTGGAACGACTCGCTTCGGCAGCGGCTGGGCCTGGCTCGTGGTTAACAAAGGCAAGCTTGAAATTGGCTCTACCGCCAATCAAGACAGTCCGTTGATGGGAAAAGCAGTCGCTGGCATTGAAGGGACTCCAGTTCTTGGCATGGACGTGTGGGAACATGCCTATTACCTCAAGTATCAAAACCGCCGCCCAGATTACATCGCTGCGTTTTGGAACGTGGTCAATTGGAACGAAGTAACCAAACGTTACGACTCCGCCAAAAAGGCCTAGTTCTGAAGTTCAATTTCACTCGATAATGCTTCCTATTGTGTCCCGACAGGGATAGCAGCAAGCAGCTTGGTATCC
This sequence comes from Pirellula sp., assembly GCA_043744075.1. GTDB lineage: Bacteria > Planctomycetota > Planctomycetia > Pirellulales > Pirellulaceae > JBKCUI01. The sequence continues at coordinate 2,704 of JAYTVL010000010.1, forward strand.
CGATAGGGATTACAGAGAGTAGCCGGGGGTCGCCGCGAAGCGGCGCACCCCCGGAGGAACGAAACGACAT
>JAYTVL010000011.1:0-9209 GCA_043744075.1 Pirellula sp.
GACTGTCTCTTCAGCCAACTCCAGTGGAGACTGGGTTCGGATAACTATGTCGTTTCCACTAATCACGAGCAGGCTCCTTCGTTAGTTCGACCATTGCCACCCTGAAAAAGTTTTTCAACTTCAAAGTCATTGGGTGAATACCAAACGTATTCGCCACGCCCACCTTCAAGCTGCATCAGTTCTTTGCTAAGCCGAAAGCAAAAAACGAACTCAGATTTGCTGCGAGGAATCCTAAGTTTCTTCGCTAAATTCCTTGTGCTTGGCGGTAGAGTCGTAAAGTAGGCGCCAAGCGGATGATCTCCTGGAGGTTGCTGTGCACGAAACAACCAATTCACCTGAGAGCGTATCGAATTCCAGCCGTTTTGGCTTGTGTAATGCAACATCTACTTTAACTCCTCCATCCCGATTAGTCCTTCGAGTATTGTAGTCAAGATTCGCTGATTGGTGCCAAGGAGAGTTCCCAAGTTTCCCAGCCACATGAAGCGAAAGCCTTCAATTACAATGTTCCACAGTCATTGACGTAGACTGTACTCAAAAAGATACGTAGGTTTTCGGACATGCAATCTGATGCAAATGGCTTTGAGTTAAGGGAAGTGGATCGCCGCTTGAAAAAATATCCTTCGACGATCGATTTTAGATAGATGTCCAATCCTCAAATTCCAGCCACGCTAACGCAAAATTTGTTGGATCGAATCGCGGCAGGTGACATTCTCGCACGAGAAACGCTGATCAGCCACTACATGGAACGTTTACGACGACTTGCAAGTGCTATGCTGCGTAATAGGCCAGCAGTCCGCAGGTGGGAGGATACCGACGACGTCCTACAAAACACGCTTGTCAGATTGAATCGAGCACTCCAAGTAATAGCTCCCGAATCGCCTCGGCAATTCATTGGATTGGCCGCCGCTCAGATTCGCCGCGAGTTAATTGATCTGTACCGACATCACTACGGCCCGCAGGGCCACGGTGCTCACCACAAATCTGACTTTGTTCACCCAGATTCGCATGGGGAAGCTTCTCCGAGTTACGACAGTCCAGATAGACAAATGAATCCAGCCGTGCATGCGGCTATTCACGAAGCTATTGAAATGCTACCAGCTGAATTGAAAGACGTTTTCGATATGACTTTTTATGCGGGTATGACTCAGCAGGAAATAGCAAGCGTCCTTGATGTCTCAACAAAGACGATAAAGAGGCGCTGGCGGGACGCAAGACTATTGTTGCAGGATATGCTTGCAGACTAAGCCCGAAGAAATCGCTCGAAAAAGATAACTACTTTGGTTTCAAAAGAAATTCTTTCGCATCTTCCGAGGTAACAACTTCCTTCTCAATTTCTTTGCCGCTCTTCTTTGTGCCCAAAGACATGCCACTGGAGTTCAAAGTTGGGTCAGGCATTCCCTCACCATCATTCGTGCTGCCAGTGTCCGGCGTTGGGGTTGAATTCGACCGCTCATTCTCATTTTGAGAGCCGCCAACGCCATTGTCATTGGACGTATGAAAATCCGTTGTGAGCCCAAGAACTATCACAATAAAGATGGTCAAAAGAAGAAGTGCGGAACAAACTGATCCAACCAAAACCGCTCGTCGAGTCGCATCGGTCGATTGGCTTGCTATATGCTGTGGCGAATCAGTTTTTTCGATTGCCTCCCTTAGTGTTTGTACAAACTTCGTACTACTGGGCCAACGGTTCTTTGGCAATTTCTCAAGTGCCTTCGCAACCGCGAATCTTTCGCATTCTGGGAGCATCGAAAGATCAGGAGACTTCATTCGATGTCCATCAATGATTTCGACGTGGGTTCCGTCAAACGGAAGTCTACCTCCACGCAGGTAACAATAGGTAATCGCTAATGAATATTGATCAGATCGAAAGGACGTGGTTCCGTCGAAGCACTCGGGAGCGGCGTAAGCAAGCGTCAAACTACCCGTGTGTCCTGTAGCTTCGAATCGAATCGCGCGTGCAAGTCCAAAATCGCCGACTTTAACGCTTCCACCCGACAGCAGGAGATTTTGTGGCTTTATGTCCCGATGTTGGATTCGTAGTCTCCCGGCTATCGTCGGTTCATTCAAATAGTCGATCCCTTTTGCTGCTTCGTCCATGTAACCAAGCAACTCGAAAACGGGGATCCCAGCTTGACCATTTCGTTGCGCTTCGTGCAATCTATCCAGTAGCGTACAGTCCGCAAGTTCAGTTGCAATGACGAGCAAATCCCCTACGATCCAGGTATTAAAGTATGAAAGTAAATTTGGATGACGAATCTCGCGAATGACTTCAAGCGAGCGCACCTCCGTCTGTCCGACTTGCTTGTTCATCGGGACGAACTTAAGTGCCACATGAAAACCACCTGGGCCAGATGCTTTCCAGACTTCTCCGAAACCACCGCTTCCGAGCTTTTGGACCAAAGTGTAACCAGCCACAGGTTCGCAACCGGTTGCGAGATTAAGAAGACCATTCGACGTTTCGCTGGGCGTTATCGACGGTGAACCATCTAGCACTCGGTAAAGCTTCAGATCGATTTGAACGAGTCGCTCTGCTTTCTCGCGGAATGTAGCGACCAAGTCATCGGCAATGTCATCGCAGTGCGTTGAAATGAATTGCTCCAATGGTAAGCGTGGGTTTTTCTCTACCGATTGCTCCCATTGATCGAGCAAGTCCTCAATCGCTAGTTCTCGATTCATCGTTTATTCGCGAAGAGTTGTTGTGAATAATCCAATTTTAGTCATCGAATTGAATTCGCTCGCCATTGTCATCAAGAATGACCCCAATCGCCAAGTAAAAAACCTCACCGTTTGCAGAACTCCATCGTCCGATGATCGGCATATCCTTGGCAATTCCTTCGATCTTTGTTTTCGTTAGCTGCATCAAAGTGCTTACGCTAGACGCTTTCTCTCCATTGTCGTCGAGAATGACGCGAGTCTCGTCCTTAAGTTCCTCGATGTGAAGTACCTGAACACCCTGCTTCTCTCCAATAACATTCGCGAGAGCCTTAATCCGACATACTTTCTCGGCCCTCAATCTGTCACTCGACGAACTCTTTTTGACCTCCGTCGAAGCGACGCCGACTACGGCTGTTCGATTTCCGGGAAGTCGAACCACTTTTGCACCAGCCACCTCCATAAGTAGTGCGTTCGAGGCCAAAAATTTTTTGAATCTTGGATGCATCTCGACATCTGTGAACTTATTCTTCACCGCCTTGTCGTCTTTGTCGTCTGCGAGCAACAAATCGCAATTGAAGTTACAGCATGCCAAAAGTAGCATTGCGACAATCGATTTCAACATTCCGATTTCAATCTTCTTTTCGAGGACTTGGCAGCGAATCAACAGATTTGCGAAGTAGTTCATTGAGGGCGTCTCGATCAGCAACAATCTGCTTGAGTAGTTTGTCGATTTCGATCGAAAGCAATATCTTACACTGCTTGACGTCGCGAAGGAGCGAGTCGAAATCCCCTTCCGCCTTTTCTTCCAGATCGGCAATTGAACGAAAGAAAACGACCCGCTCTTCGTCGCTCAATTCGGAGGGAATCCGTGGAATTTCTGTTTTCAGAGCGTTAAGTAAAAATTGACTCGTTTCACGAAAATCATCGCTTGCCTCGAATATCCTGAGTTTTGATTTAAGGCTGACCGATTTGATACCAGCTTTGACTTCCGAAGCATCAGCATCAAGTTTAACCCTTTCATCAATCTTGCCTTTTTCCAATTCTTCCGAGCTGTCATCATTAGGATTTGGAATTTGGACATCGAGTCTAAATCGATCTTCATGGATTTTCGACGAAAGAATTTCCAGTCCAGACAAACTAAAGCGAACGGATTTTCCACTAGCTTTCAGATAGTTTCCGATTGCAAGATGAACGTAGCGAATTGCTTTTTCTTGGCTGAGCAGTTTGTTGGTTGCTTTGTCAAAGCTCTTAACAGCAATCATTTCCACGGTGACATTCAGAGCGGTATCGTTGGGGATGATTTGAGCAGTTGCATTTCGAGGGCCGCCAAACTCGATCCATTTTTCCGTCTCTTGTGCGAACGACAAGAGAGGGCAGACGAGACTGGCAGAAACCACGAACATCCAGCAGCACGTAATCATTGTTCGCTCATACGTTTGGATCAACGTTTGTCTGTTTCGGTTTGGCCATATGTAATGCGATTGAAGGGATCGCACACGATGACTGCGAGATGATCATTTTGGATGATCATTTTGGTTTTGAAAAGAACGCATCCGCAGCCTTAGAAGTAACTGTTTCGTCCTCTATGTTTTTGTCCTGCTTCTTTTTAGGTACCGACTTGTTGCTGTCCTTGGGGGACTTGTCATCGATCCTTTTGACTGCATCGGCGGTATCCGCTTTCCAACCTTTGACGATGGTATAAGTCTTGTCAGCACTGTCAACTTCTTTATGGAGAACCAACAGACCTCGAATGAGCCCAGTGGAAACCGATTCAATCTTTTTGGTACTCTTTTCGACAGCCTTAGCTGATTCGAGGATAGACTCGTTCTCGCCACCTTCCTCTCCTGTGAGGAGAATAATCGTTTCATCCTCCGTGGATTGGAAAATTTTAACGTCTTCCTTCAGCCACTTAACGAATTCGGCGGAGCAAGCCAAACCGGCCTTGTCGCGCGCGACTTCAAGCCCCTTGGCCTTGCCAAGCGCTGTGCTGATCCTTGATTGACCGACGACGATGCACGATACGATTCGCCCTTTCTTGTCCTTTTTGACGTTGTGAACGCCAGGGCCAAGAGCAACAAGTTTGGCCATTTGTTCTTCGGTGCTCGGTGACGTATCGACTTTCTTAGTCTTGTCTGTTATGTCGGTTTCCTGCGCCCAGGTGGTGGCGGTGTTCAAGGCCAAAAAACCAGCGAAACAACATGCAATTCTTGATTTCATGATTATTCCAATTCGGAAAATGGGGTAACTTGGAGTCGTGTAGCTATGCCTTATCTCACTAAGCGAGCCTAAGTGCCGTAGGGGGACAAACGTTTTGGGAAAAATTGAAAACAGGTACAGCTATGATGCTTTGTCGAGGATCGCTCATTTTGTCCTGCCCGCCTAAAAGTCAATCAGACACCAGTTGCATAATCCCCAATACGTCCTTCACGTCAGGTCTGCCCGCCGATCTTCAAAAGGCGTCTATTCCTATTTGCCGTTTTCAAAAGCAATCTCAATCTTGGCGTCTTTGATCGATTTTATCTCGTCAAGAGACAACTTAATCGGCAATTCTATCAACATCGAACTCTTCTGGACGACTTTACTTGATGTTACATCCCTTTCGTTTACATCATCAAAGGTTGGACCGACAATGGCTAGATTACCACCGTCCTGCTTACCATCTAGCCGATAGACATGATATAGAGGTTGATCCCTTCCAGCCATCGTGGTAGGACCGTACATCGCAATCAAATTTGTTCGAAATTCTCCTTGGCGTCCGTATGAGATCGTTTCTTGTGGGCTGAATCGTTCCGTCGCGATGACCTCAGCGTTTTCATCCAAGAGCTGCAGTTTCGCTGTTGCACTCTTCGCGACAACCTTGCAAAGTACTTTTCTGACTGAGGGATCGATAGCAAAATATCGATAGTCGACCCTATCGCCGCTCTTTGTGCGGGACGTAGCTACCGAAATCGTGAAATAGTCTTTCTTCCACACGCACCCGCCACCTGCGTAGAACAAAAACGAATTTGGGGTGAATGAAGGAAAAGTCGAAATTGATTGCATGTTTTTCGTGGGTGATTGCACTGGGATAGTTTGAAACTTCACCGTTGACTCACCTTTCGCAAGTGCAATTTTCTGGAGTACGGGGATCAACCGCGACTGAAATACTTTGTATGCGTTCAAGTCAGGTTCGACCAAGACCGTGAACTTGATCGTGGCATCTGTATCAGTTTTCTCGATTGTTTGTGGCTTACCGACAATTGAGATCTTGATGCAAGATTCCGGGAACCCCTCAAACTGTTTTTCGATTAGGGTTGCTGCGTCGGCTGCCGCTTGCAGTTGACTGACCGCCTCCGAATAAAGTCCAGTTCCATCGACGGAAAGCATCATGACATTGGACTTCTTGAGTTTGGCTACAATACTACGGCGCTCAATAGTCGCTTTAATTGTGATGCGATGAATTCCTGATTTAGCCGACTTCGAACCAGGGATTTCATCGTACTTTTTGACGAATCCGTCACTGTAAGTCAGAATATTGTCTTCGATGATCGCATCATTCTTCACGATCATTTCTGCATCTACGACTGCACCAACTACTTGCCGAACGGCTGCTCTAAAAGCACTTTTGATTGCTTCATCTGGCGTTGCCCCGATACCCTCCGCAATCACCTGTTGCGTTGGAGATTCCTGGACTGCGCTCTTTCCAGATGGCTTGATTTCTTGGGCAAAAATCTGGCTCGCAGAAAGTGCAACGAGGAGTACCATGAGTTTTGACACTCCATACCAAGAATTGAACATAGCGAATCATTTTCCACATTTTTGCGAGATGGACAATTTTGATTGGGGACGGTTTGATCACAGATCAGCCAAGTTTAGCTACCTGCATTCTAACATAGACATCACTTCGAGCGATGTCGAGTCGCCCAAAAGCGATGTAGAGTAAATGCAATGTAGATTCTCCTGTCTCTATAAAAACGAAAGCCGAACCCAAATGGGGACATTTTTTGCCGTGAAATGCAATTTTGCGTCTAACTTGGATAATGCCAACACCTCAGCAGCATATTCTTCAGCGAATGTTTGATTCCCGATCGATGGAAAGTTAGGGAAACAGCAGCATCATCTGGACAAAGCTCCAATCGCGTCTCTCTCGGTTTTGTATGCCGACGCTATCGTGGAGTGTCCATTTCGCTCTTTTCAGAGGGCATCTCCTTCCGAAAACGAAATGGATACAATCGTGTTGCCGTCGAACGACCCTGGCTTTGCTGGAAAAATTAGAAAATGACAATGCATACTTCACCTGTTAGCGATCTTTTTAAGGAGATAATGCGAAAGATCAAGTCTGGCGAATTGATCGAGCGAGCCAAAAAAATGCAAATGCAACCCGAGAAGATTGAACCAATCGTGTTGTGTTGTGACGACATTTGCGAACTCAATGAAACGAAGATTTTTACGCCTTCCGAATTCAAAGACTGGCTCGATGAAGGTGAGTTTGCGTGTCCAAATTGTGAGCATGAATGCAGCGCGAGCAATCTAGTTGTCCGATGCGCAAATTGCAATTCCGACATTGATTACCTAGATCTCGGACATCTGTCTTTCATACTTGGTGATACATGCCCGGAATGTGCCGGTCGATGGGGCATTACTGAACTTCAACAAATCCATATTCACGGGTCGTGGAGTGAAGCGTGGTACATTTACGAATGGACGGAAGAGCGAATGCCAATTCAAGCTGTAAGTCGGAAAGGGCGATCTGACTACTGGGAGGCAATTGTCCATTTCTGTACGGCGGAAGAATTCATAAGTATCTATCGCGATCGCAATATCAAGGCGTTAAGAACTGGGTTATTCAAGAAACCCGCAGTATGTCTAACCGAAGCAACACGCCCAAATTGGGACGAGATCAAGACTCGTCACGGGGAATATGGCTTTGTCTTTCGAAAACGAGAAATCATCGCAATTAACGGTGCCCCAGCGATGTACCTCCCACAGTCTGTGCTCGACAATCTTGAAACCAAGGGCGAGTGCATCCCTGAATTATTGCAACCCTACGTGAACAAGATAAGCGTTCCACGATTGCATGGAAAAACCCGTCATGACTTTCTGCATGAGCGAGAATGGCGAGTTCCGAAGAGCATTAGTTTCGATGGAAAGCATGGCGTGCGTCCATACGCGGTGATCTTTCCAAAAGAACGTCCAATGCTCCCCGACGAGAATCTCATACTGGACGCCGCTCGTGAATTCCACCAACTTACGGACGATTAAAACTAAAGCTTCGTGTCTACTATGAACTCGAAAATGCGAGATGACTTCATCAAGGACACCAAAGAGCGACTTGCACTACGAGTATGCATGAAGTGCTCAATCTGCGTTTGCCCAACCTCTGGTCCAGCTGACACGATTGACGGGAGAGTTCAAGTCGGCGTTGCAGCTCATATTCGTGCTGCATCAAAGGGAGGCCCCAGATTTGACGAATCGCAGAGTTCTCAAGAGCGCAGATCCATCCGGAACGGAATTTGGCTTTGCCAAAACTGTGCGAAGAAGGTTGATGATGACGAAGTCCGGTATACCGTTGAATCGCTGACTCAATTCAAATGTGATGCTGAGAGTAGGGCGAGAATTGAATTGGGCATTGCCCCTGAGTTACGGCAGTTGGACGATTGGGCGTCGCATCAGATAAGCCGGATCTCCTCCTTCGAAATGCCATTCAAGTTTCCCCTTAGTAATTCGCAAGCCACCATCGCAGACGCGGTTTTTGAAACATTTAGCGATCAGTTGCATCAATTGATCCTATATGCGTTCGGTCACGCCTGCATAACCACCCCCTTTGATGATTTTGTTTACGTTCTTACTGTAGATCGAACAGAACGTTCAGAGGATGAGCATGTCCGCATCGTGATTTCAATTCACTGTCACGTCACAGAGTTCATTTGGGCATTTCAGGAGCTTTGGCAATACTTCATCGAGAGGTCACAGTCGAGTATATCGAATCGAATGCGATCACTGCCTGGAGATCAGCGACTCGATCTTCACCCCAAAGTGGGAAAGTTTATCCCGCACTGCATTTCGCGCAGTGGCGCAAAAAGCGTGCGAATACAGCAACTTGCCGACGCACCCATTCCAATGGAGCAACGGACTACGACCAGTACGCTTCTTCGGATCCTATCTTTTACTCTAAATTGCACGACGATCCTTTGGGATAACGTCGACAAGTGCTCCGATTGGGAAAGAGTGATTTCAATGCTCCGAGCTATCTCGGACGGAAATCGCTTTTCGTGGGATGACTTTCGAATTGAAAGGTCGAATCCCGAAAGCTGGGAATATGACGGTTCTCGAGGAAAAACCTGACGAAATTGAGCCAAATGCTAGATATTTCTCGATTAATCACATACCATATTCGGTTGGAAGTAAATTAGCATTAGCTATGCCTCAAAAAAGCAAAATCCAGCTCCATCAAATCACCGAGAAAGCCGTTGGTTTGCGGCACGCATTCTTTCGTTGGCGTGTGGATGTGGGAGCTCAACTGAGAATTTCTTGTACTTGCAAACAATCAACCGACAACACGAGCAATAACTTGT
>JAYTVL010000012.1:0-2760 GCA_043744075.1 Pirellula sp.
CGCTGCTTCGAACCCATCATTAAACTTCACGCGATAAGAATGAGTTCTATCGATTGGCGACCGAACGATGACACCAACGGAGCCTGCCGGATGTGCAACTCGCTTATTTACGTGGTAAGTATCCTTTTGAACAACAACTTGAGTGCCGACAGAATAGATCAACGGTTCCGTCACGATACCTTGTACTCCGTTTAAAAAACAGAAATGCTTTTGCCGTTCTCGTACAGTGCAACGAGTTTGTAAGGATAGGCAATGTCGTCGTTATTGTAAACGATGACGTAAGGAAGACGCTCAATGGCACGTTTCAAGTTCGCTCGAGTTCGCCCGAATCTTGCAAGGAGTTTATCATCGGGAACATCGTGACCGCCTTGGCTCACCCGCATGGCGACGCGCTTGAGCGATTCTTCGGGACTATTGATCTGGATGAAGATGAGAACGACGCACCATTCGATCCACGATTCGTTGCTATTCACCGTGGCGGCGATCTCGATTTGGCTACGCATCGCTTGTTAGTAGGTTGGGCGGCCGACTGCGCTGAACACGTCCTGCATCTGTTCATGGAAGCCCATCCGAATGACGCTCGACCGGGCAACGCGATTGCGATCGCCCGCGAATGGTTGATTGGCAATGCCACAGTCACACAAGCTAGGCAGGCTGCGTTTGGGGCTCATGCAGCCGCGAGGGAAGCGTCGAATTCAGCTGCAACGGAAGTCGCACGATCGGCGGGGCATGCCGTGGCAACCGCTCACATGGCCGACCATGAACTTGGGGCCGCCGCCTATACGATTCGAGCTGTGATGAAGTCCGTGAACAAGACTGATGCGATTCGAGCTGCCGAATTGGAGTGCCATTGGCAGCAAACCCAACTTTCGGAAACAATCCGCGAGCTGGTTTTATCGGACCAGCAGAGCAGAAATCCAAAGTTACATCACGAGCATCATCTAGGAACCAATCATGACAGAGTGCGCCTCGGTCCATCAATAGCTCAAATACGCTATCTGCACCGGAGACAATCGCCCAGCCTGCGGGCGAGTTGTTGTGCAATTTTCCAGACCTTGTGTCGATGTCTGCTCCGTTGTCGAGAAGAGCCTCTGCTGAAACTGGGAATTGCTCCAAGCGGCGGTATGCAGCGGTGTCGCTTGATCGTAGCCGCCGCGAACATTGGGAGACAGTCCTCGACGAACCGTATGCTACAAAGAAATTGCACTGGCGTACTATGGTGGTCGATACATCTGCCGTCAATTTCGCCGCCTCGCTCAAGCAATATCTGCGCCACTTGAAACGTGTCTGCAAAATGGAGCGGATGGCATCCATCCCCACCCCTTTCCACCGCACGAGAAGGAACTTTATCAAGCAAGCGTTCGACTTCACCGCAATTGCCCAAGCCTGCAGCAGTATGAACGTCCATTGTTGCGTTAAGGGAAAGCAATAACTCGGTCAGTTGTTTGTCTCGCCGGTAGATGGCGCAATGCAAAGGACTCCATGGCCCCATATTCCAATCGCTTTTCCTATTTGGATCGGCTCCCAACTCGATGAGCGCCTCGACCATTCCTGGACGGTTACTGAAGCAAGCGGAAGTAAGAGGTGTCGCTCCAAAATTGCGATAGTCATAACTGTTTAGTAATTCGGAATTATTGGCAACGATCCAACGAACTCGCTCAATGTCTCCTACCGCTAGTGCATTAAAAAAGGCAATTTGCTCAGGTCTGTTTATCTGTACCATCTCAATCCTACGATTTACGAGCAGTGGAAACCATTCTGCCTCTAGATTCTCCAAGACTCATTCCTTCATCAAATAACAACACCCGCGAATCGGAAGGCCGAGACGCGGGCGTTGGGTTTTTGGTTGCGTAGGCTTCCAGCCTGCGAAATGATAGGCAGGGATGCGCAGGGATGCCTATCCTACGTTTACAATTCGATCGCTTCAACTTCAGCGACGAATCGCTGGTTGTTGTCGGCGAGGAACGCGCTGATCACGTTGAACACCGCGTCACTGAAGCCACCGATATTCATGATGTCAGCTCGCTCACAACCTTGAACCGTCTGGTACGGCTGCAAATCGATGCAGACCAGCTTCGGAGTCATACCGGCGGCTAGCGCCTTGCCGCTCACATCCAACTTGCGCTGGTTGGCAACGAAGGCTTCCCAAGCCGTCATCACGCCGGTGGATCCGTGCCGGCCCGTTCCGATCCAGCTCTCGTTATCGCTAACAATAACAACGCCGGCGAACTTGCGCTTCGCATGCTTCTGGTTTGCAGCTACCAGCGGTAGCGAACAATCTGTTCCACCACCACCGAACTTTGCCAACCGCTCGGCAATGCTCAAAATCGAATCGTTCGGATCCATCTTGGCATCGTAAGCCGACGTATCAAACGGGATGACAACGCTGTCCGGGTTGCGGCGCAGGATCGCTGCGGCGAACAGGGCAGCTACGTCGATGCATCGCATCTTCGAAGTCGTACCTCGTCCACGTGCTCCCGTAACCGCGCTGCTCATCGATCCAGACGTATCCAAACCAATCACCACCGGTCCCGGCAATTCCGGTACGTTTCCACAAGCGATCTCGGCTGCCTTATGCAGTGCAGTCTTGATCTTCTGCGGTACGTTGTCATCCACGTTCAAGTACGCAGCAAAGTACTGGTACGGGAACTGCTTTGAACGGCGAATCTCCGACTCGTCAGCGATTCGGCCGGCAACGTAGTCCACCATACGTAGGTCCGCATCTCCGAGGCGGACATCTCCGGCTTCTTCATCTCGGAG
>JAYTVL010000013.1:0-9199 GCA_043744075.1 Pirellula sp.
AACAAGACTTGACTACACTTATTCCATCGACTGCATTTTCTAACGGCCAAAACGTATCAGGAGCAGCAGCAAGTCCATTTGGTGCCAACCCTTTCAGTAATTCGGCGGGTGGAGCTGGAGCAATCGGTGGTCTTGGCGGTGGAATTGGCGGCGGACTTGGTGGTGGATTAGGCGGTGGGCTTGGCGGAATAGGAGGGGCGCGAGTAGGAGGTCTTGGCGGAATTGGAGGATTGGGTGGCCTAGGCGGTACTGGCAATACTTCAGCTCAGGCAAAGAAGCTTATTCGACCCATTCTTGTGCCTGACATCGAACTGAGTGGTGATCTCGATAATTCAGCGACCAAAGCGACAAATGTCCTGCAACGTTTGAATCGAATAACATTCCCCAAGAAGCTTCAAGGAGTGACTTCGTCAGTTGACGGTGGAACTATCGTTCTACGCGGTCGAGTGGCTACCGAGTCGGATAAGAGGATGGTTGAACGCCTTGTGAAGTTGGAACCTGGAATTGACTTGGTGCGGAACGAGGTGACAGTCCAGTCCAATTCATTGGAGCGTATTCCGGCAAGGCCCACTCGTTAGTATTTTTGGTTGTGCTGCTAGATTGAGTGACAGGCATGGATTTAGGTGGGCCAAAACTTGCGACTGCGTTGGATTGGTTAGGCTGAGATGTGAGGGTTGCATTCAAAAGTGCATTACTGCTTGCCTCGTACTGGTTCGCTTCAAAGTGGGATGGTGCTGCCGGAATTTGTTGGGTCTGCAGACCTGTAATTTCGGTATTTATCGCTGAGTCCTGCTGACGCATCAAGATGCTAGGAGGCACTTGAATAGTAGTTGTTCGCAATCCGCTAATGTCGTTCCCATTGCCTGACGTCCGGAGGTCAAACGATTGGCTAAGCAAGGGCGTAGGAACCACTGCCGAAGTTTGCTGAACGATTCCTTCGTTTATATTTTCGCTGCTCTTGCCAGGAAGATTTAAACTTGCGGCAGCACCGCGAATCGTTCGTCCTTCCTTTGTCATAAAAGTTGGAATCAACATTATTTTCTTTGCCTCGCCATAGGCTTCATCCCATGGAATCCAGATGCTGTAGGAAGCTCCAAGCTCTCCTTCTGTGAAATGCGTTGTGAACTGCTCTGCTGTGAATCGAAAGCGTTTGGTCGCTTGATTTAGATCCTCACTAGATTTCTGTTTGTGAGTGTCGTCGAATCCGTACACAACCAGATCACCTTCAACCGGGATAGCTTGGGTTTTTTCATTGTAAAAGTAAAAGCGGCCTCCGAAGCCACGAGTTGCTAACTTTCCGGGCAATGTTAAGATGTCGTGCGTCCAGGTCACGTTCATGCTTTGGGGAATTTGATATTCCCGTTTCTTGAATGAGAACCAGCTTGAGTCTTTTTTCTTTTTCTTGCTCCCCGTCGAATCGGTCGTTAACGTCTCGCAGCCAACTGTGGACAGTGCCATGGCAATTGCCGTGCATCCGACAAGGTACTTCTTTGCAAAATTCATAATGTTGGTTTTCATGATTTCTAAGGATCGTGGCTTTTTTGCATGCCGCCGGCTTTATGCCCAATGGCACTCACTTTGAGCCGCAACGCGCTAGCGTGCTGGCCGGGAGTCAATGAATTACCGACGGTTCAGGCCCTCATGCTAGCGCATTGAGGCTCGAAATTTACAAAGTGAGTGCCATTTGGCTTTATGCCGGGTTTTCAGACCATCATTTCTAGGATGATGGTAACCATCCCTCAAGATAAACTCGGGGGCATTTTAATTAACGTCCATTGGCAACCCGAGCTGCTGGCGGCGATACTGCTGGCCGTGGTTGTGAAACAGGTTGGTACGACGCGGGTGCGACTCCATAGGCACCTTGCTGTACATTCTGTTGGTACGACGAATTCTGAATTGGCAATGCCGAATTCACAGATTGCTGTCCCGAACCGTTCGATGACGAATCGATGAGAGTCCGCGCTCCCTTGGCGTTAGACCGTACCGGAGCATTGATAGGATAACCCTCGAGCATTTCTGTACCTGGCGAATAATTCATTGGTTCTGGTTCGCTGTTGATTATCTCTCCCGATGGTATTCTTGATTCGCGCTCAACCGTTGGCTGGACATCTGGGTAAATCACTGGAGATGCAGCCGGCCCCCACAATCCATTTCCCGGCGACAAGCCTACGTCGCCATGGATGTTCAAAATGTCCGCCAGGCAATAGCTCATCCGTGACGACTCCACTTGTTTAATCATCTGAATCTTCTCATCATCGTTGAACGTGATAACATGAGGTGTCATTACAACAAGCAACTCAGTCCGATTCTCAGTCTGACTTTCAAAGCGGAATAGAGCACCAGCCAACGGAATGTCAGCCAACCAAGGAATTCGACGCGATCTGGCTGTTCGGTTCTTGGTGATCAGACCTGAAAGGACTACGGTTTGCCCGTCATATGCGGTGACGCGTGTCTGCGCCTGAGTCGTATTGATGATAGGAGAAAGAATGGCATTGCCATTCGTATCAGTGCCTATGGGAATTCCAGAGGCAGTTGCGCCTAAGCTGGAACGAGTTACTGCAACGATCATATTGATCAGACCGTCTTGATTGGTCCGCGGTTGGATCTGCATAAGCAAGCCAACAGGAACGTCAGCAACTGATTGCTGAGCCAAGCCATTTGTGATCGTTGTGCCGCCTAATCTAGGTACCTGCGATCCCACTTGCACAACTGCGATATTGTTATCAATCGTCATCAATCGAGGCCTGGACAAGATTTGGACTCGGTTGGCATCCTGCAAGGCACGGAACAACATGTTAACGGATTGGCTACCGGCAGCCAAAACAAGACCTCCGTACCCCAGTGTCGAGTTTGACCGAGTGAGTCCAAATCCCGACGATCCCTGTCCCGCCACGTTTTTAATGAGGCGGTTTGGTGTTGTCGTGTTGTTGGTGCTTAACGCAGTCAACGAATTGAACGCGGGACTAGTGAGGGTTCCACCGCTTGCGCTATTGCGGTCAAAGAGCAATGCGTCTTGAAGACCAAATTCGGTCCCCATTTCAAAAGTATCATCCAGCGTTACCTCCGCAATCAAGATCTCAACGGCAATCATTGGCTGTTGGCGATCGAGGCGTTCGATGACTTGTCGAATCATCGTCATATAACGAGGCATCGCACTAATGATAAGGCTGTTCGTGTTCGGTTCAGGAACTACAAAAACTTCCCGGTCGATTCGTTCGTTGACACTGAAGATCTGGCCCTGCACCTGACCGGCTTGGCCTTGGGGAGCAATAATCCCATTCAACGCGGTGCGCTGCGTTGTAATCAAATTGGTAATCGCGGTTGCCACATCCGTTGCCGAGCTATTTCGCAACCAAATTACTTCCGTTGTTCGTTGCCTCGCGTTGTCTTCGTCCAGACGCATCAGCAGCACTTCAATGATTTCGAGATCTGATTTCGAGCCAGATACAATAATCGAGTTAGTCCGGTTTTCGGTTGCAATGCGCAATGGAACAAGTGAGTTTTCGCCACCTCCTGTAAGCGCTGCTAGGTTCTGGGCTCCGAAAAGCCCTCCAAGACCATTATTCGTATTCGCGTTGTTGGTAGTTGCAGTAGTCGGTAGGCCAAACGCCTGTTGCAAAGTTGTTGCTAAAGTCGACGCATCACCATTCTTGACTTCGAAGACCTTGATTCGAGCTTCGACCCCCGACGGGATATCCAATTGCTCGATCAATGCTTTGATGAGGGGCATGCTTTTGGATGGAGCTCGAACTATCAGAGCATTAATAGTTGGGCTGCTATTGACAACCACACCGGTCAGCAATCCGGAGTTCATGCCGACCGACAGCCGGCTGCTTGGCACTTTGGCTGTGCCTGCGGCTGCACCAGCTCCACCCTGTGGTTGCTGCTGTTGTTGCTGTTGGTTAGCGCCCGTCGTAGCGGCCTGCGTGCCGTTGATCGCACCGCTAAGAATGGGTTGCAATTCCGTTGCGATTGCGAATCTGATTGGGAAGATTTTAATTTCACTTTCAGCCGGGCTCGAATCGGAATCGATCTCGGCAATGAGCCGAGCCACCTCAGCCTGATCTCGTGGAGAAGCTTGGATGATGAGCGAATTGGTTCGATAGTCCGCAACCGCTTTAACGCGAACAGCCAGACCACCAGTTGTTGCCGCTTGATTGGCTGCTGGGGCGGCTGGGGCGGCTCCAAAGAAAGCCTCAATCGTCGCTTGAGCATCCACAGCCGACGAATTCGTTAGCTTGAATACACGCAGTTGACTGTTTGGATCTATGGGCGTATCGAGTTGTACGATCACTTCTTTCAGCCCTGTCATGGCTTCTTTGCGACCGATTAGCAGCAAAGCATTCGGCTGTCCCAATGCGGTGATGCTGATTTGACCCTGGCGTGGCGAAAACACTTCCGCATTGAGAGCTCTCAGAATGACTTCGAGAGCTTGTCCGTTCACATGTTGCAACGGAACTATTTCTATCTCAGGTTGCGTTTCGACGCTTTGCTTCTTGATCTGTTCGATCACTTCTTGCACACGTTGCACGTCCCGCTTGCTACCTTTGATGATCACTAATCCCATTTCGGTTACGAAGGAGATGTCGACTTCGCCGATGAGACCGCTTCCCGCACTGATTGCGTCTGGCGATGCAACGATCGTGGCGCGTTCATTTCCGCTTCCTGGACCAATTTGTGCCGTTCCGACCGTTTCTTCTTCCTGTGGTAGCTGTTGGGCCGGCTGTTGGTAGGACGCGAGTTTGACGAGTTTGATCGCCCGTTCAATGCGTTCTGGTGTCGCAGGGGTGATAGGGATGATTTGAGTTGGACGTGCTGGATCGGCTTGGCCGAGATCGATAGCCGTAATGACCTGAGTCCACCCCATTACAACGCTAGGTGTGCCTTGTAGTCGCACTTCGTTGTTACGACGATCGACCTGCATGACCTCTTGAACAGAGTCTTTTGAGACCATTTTCAATTGCGCAAGTTCGCCATTGTTGCTAGTCGAAATGGTGAGCCGTGAGCCTGCAATGCGCCCGACTGCATCTTCGAGCTCTCGCCAAGAGATACGTTGCAGTTTGTATTGGTTCTGTTGAATACTTGTTGGAATGGCGTTTCCGCGAAGATCCACGTTTGTACCACCAACCTGACGTCTAGCTGCTTCGACGACTTGGGCAATCTGTTTCTGAGTTCCGTCTGGCGCCAACACCATGAGGCGACCAGAATTGGGATCGTTGGTAACACGAACGCGCTTGTCGGACCCGAATTGGGCTTGGATTCGTGCTCCTAGCTCACCTACGTACTCAAGTGGGAAATCGTAGATTTGAAGCCGGGCATCGGTGCCCCCAGGTTGGGTCGCGGCCGGAGGAGTCGGCAAGTTCTGTACTTGCGGAGGCGGTGGTAAGATGAATTGTTGCTGAACAGTGTTTTGCGGATTGGCCGGCAATTGTGGTTTGGCAACCGCGCCCAGTCCATCGCGTGGGGTGGTTGGTCGTGCCGTCGTTGGCGGCAAATAAGGCCCTTGCGCAAGAATATCGCTTCCAGCAAACCATGCAGAGACAGCCAACAATGCCATTCGAAGGATGTGGCGCCTGGGGCGTTGAAAGGTTTTACGTGTTGTCACGAGCAATTCCCTTGTTCAGATCTCGGGCAGTCGAAATGACACGAGCCCGCATTCAACCTTGTGATCGGAATATCCGGCACAGGCACTACAGTCAAAACAAGTGTTAAAGACACTAAACTTTACCAAATTGTTTTTTTTGCTGCGACTTGTTTAACCCTGTTTAACCCTGTTTAACCCGGGTTAAACATGTTTAACCCGCGCATCGGCGGGCCTGGCCTTGAATGCATCGGACGAGATTTATGGGGACAGGGTTTTGAGCCTATATCCTGCGCCCGCGATCTCCGCTAATCGCTCCGATCGGTTAAACATTAGCTTCAAAACGTGCGTTTTGTTTAACCCGCGCAGCGGCGGGAGCAACGGAGCCCGCAATCAGTCTCACGCTCCCCTGGTCATTTTGCCTGTTATAGCCATAATCTCACGGTTTCCAGATCTTTCGATTTTTTCTGCAACTGCTCCGATCGAGGAAACACAAATAATGGACGACAAGCTCGCTTATCAAGGGATCACATTCGACGATGTCCTTCTCGAGCCTCGATACAGTGAGGTCCTCCCCACGCAAGTGGATGTCAGCACCCAACTGACCGAGAGGATAAAACTGTCCGTACCTCTGCTTTCTTCCCCTATGGACACGGTTACTGAAAGCCAAATGGCAATCGCGCTTGCCAAAGTGGGTGGCTTAGGAGTTATTCACAAGAATATGAGCATCGAGGCCCAGGCCGAAGAAGTCACCAAGGTAAAGCGATCTGCTAACGGCATTATTCCGGATCCCGTTACTTTGGTTCCTACAGACAGCATTGCGACTGCCCAAGACATGATGCGCAAACAGAATATCTCAGGTGTCCCAATCGTCGATTTGAACGGAAGATTAGCAGGCATTCTTACCAGGCGAGATCTTAGGTTCCTAGAGTCTTCGGATCTGCCGATTTCCTCGGTAATGACCAAGGAGAACTTGGTAACGGCGCAGGGGAATGTAACGCTTGCGGAAGCTGAGCGGATTTTAACGGATAAAAAGGTGGAGAAACTTTTACTGGTTGACGATGAATACAAACTAACAGGCTTGATCACGATCAAGGACATCGACATGATCCGAAGCTTCCCGAATGCTTGCAAAGATGGGCTGGGGAGGCTAAGAGTCGGTGCCGCGATCGGGATGTTCGATTTCGAACGAGCTGAACAACTGATCGCACGCGGTGTTGATGTACTCATCGTCGACAGTGCACACGGTCACTCAGCCAACGTGATTGAAACGGTCAAGCAAATTAAGCGACAGTGGTCGATCGACGTCATCGCCGGCAACGTAGCAACGTATGAAGGCGGACGCGATTTGGCTAAGGCTGGCGCAGACGCGGTCAAAGTTGGAATTGGTCCAGGTTCCATCTGCACAACGCGAGTTATTTCCGGAGTCGGTGTCCCGCAAATCACCGCAATTTACCAAACCACCAAAGCGTGCCAACAAGCAGGCATACCGACCGTCGCAGATGGAGGAATCCGTTACAGCGGCGACATTACCAAGGCGCTCGTAGCGGGTGCCAATTGCGTAATGATCGGTAGCTTGTTTGCCGGCTTAGCTGAAAGTCCAGGTCGAATGATCTTGTACCAAGGTCGAACCTTCAAAGCCTATAGAGGCATGGGTTCGCTGGGTGCGATGATCAAAGGGTCAAGTGAGCGATACCGCCAAGGCTCGCAGGACCAGTTGTCGAAACTGGTTCCTGAAGGAGTTGAGGGGCGAGTACCGTTTAAAGGCCCACTGGCAGATTATGTTTATCAACTGGTTGGCGGGCTACGTGCTGGGATGGGATACTGCGGTTCCCAAACCATCGCGGAGCTTCGCAAGGAAGCACGTTTTATCCAGGTTTCGGCCGCAACCGTCCGCGAGAATCACCCCCATGACATCGCTATCACGCAAGAAGCTCCAAATTACAGTTCGGAACTTACCATGTTGTCAGACAATTAGTTTGACTCCGAACACGGGCCGAACGATACGGCCTCAGTTGTTACAGACTCTTCGCGAATCGCTTTCATTCGGCACCGCAGTTTTTGGCGGCGCCTTCTTGGGACTGGTGCTTGTTTCGGAATGCGTTGCTCAGCAGCCACCGACTTGGTCACCACAACATTTTTTGAAACCGAATGCAACAGTCGCTACCCCGTCTCCGAGCGATGTCCCTCCGAATAGTTTGCGCCCAACTGACGGCCAGCAGAGTGGAGAAGTGCTTCGTTGGGGCGTCTCGAATAAAGAGTTACGACATTCACATGAAGACAAGAGATCGGCACCACGAAGTGGCTTCGAGCTTTCCAATAATAAAGTCGACCGAGTTTCTCCAGTTCAGTTAGCTTCGCACAACGAAGTCTCCGTGAGTGTACCAAGCCAGGACGGGCGGACGAGCGGAGTTTGGTACGATCGCACTACTGGCAAAAACGGCGATTCCAGACCTGTATCCTCAGGTTCTGTAAACGGTCGTCACGCCGAGAGTAAGATGGCTATTCAGAACGCTCGTTATCAGGATCAGCAAGTCGATCTGCCACCGGCCGAAAATCCGTTACCGAAGAATGCGCCTGATAGCTTGCATGACAACAATTCTTCACGTTCCTTGAACGAGGTCTTGGAGAAATTTCCGCCCAGCACACAGCTCCAGCAAAACAAACCGGGCAGGTCCCTTTTAGAACCCGAACCTCTTCCGCCCAAACCATTGTTTCCTGGTTCCAAGTCTCCTAAGACAGACAACGAAGACCGATCTCCTTCTGACGCCGACGCACCACCTTCCATGAAGGACTCGGACGCGGCACCAGCTCCGCCGCGGCGATTAGATCGATCCGTTGTCGACTGCGACTCAGTGCGATTGCTTGCCAAAGAATCCGATATTACCAAAATACGAATAGACTCATCGCCAAACTTTGTCGAGGGATACAAGAACAAGAATCGCTCCGCGATTAGCACCAAAGAGGGCTTTATTGAGAGCGCCCCAATTCGACCTTGGCTTAGTTATGACGGGCAATTGGTCGCGGAAGGTAAGCTCGTGGACTTAAAGCTTGGTTCGGTCATACTCGAGCGAGCCAACGGCACTCGAACATCCTACTTGTTGCACAAGCTGAGCGATGCCGACCAAGTTTATGTTAGCGAGAAATGGGGGTTGCCGGTAACCTGTTCGATTGATGATCGTTCGTTTCCACGACGTGATTTTGTCGACACCACAATGACCTGGAAGGCCAGCAGTGCATGCCACAAACCCCTTTACTTCGAAGACGCACAATTGGAACGGTACGGACATGAGTGGGGGCCATTTGCACAACCGGTCATCTCCACTGCCCATTTCTTCGGCAACGTCTTAGTCTTGCCCTACAAGATGGGAATCCACCCAATGAACGAATGCCAGTACTCACTCGGCTACTACCGACCAGGCTCCTGTGCGCCTTGGACAATCGGACCAGTGCCAGTCAGTCTTCGAGGAGCATTGCTGCAAGCCAAAGTTGTAACTGGCGCTGCCCTGGTGTTGCCATAAAGTTAGTGCATTGTGACAGCTAAGATTTAGGGTTTGATAGTAGTGGACGAGGCTACGAGTCCCTGCGATTTGCGTCGCATTCGGGACTCGTTGCCTC
>JAYTVL010000014.1:0-9179 GCA_043744075.1 Pirellula sp.
GTAGCCTCGTCCACTACGACACTAATTAATCTCACGATGTTAGTACCGCCATTGCAGACCGTAGTTGAGGCTATGCAGTGCATAATTGCTGCTCAACAGTGAGAAACTAGGGGTGCTTGCTCCTGTTGGAGGATTACTCAAATTCGAAGCCAACTGCGGATCCAACTGGTTTGCAACTCTTGCCACTTTTGGTAGTCCCAAGTAAGTGTAGCCGACGGTCGCTTCAAGCCGTCGATTGAGTCGATATCCAAGGGTAAGGTTCGTTTCGGGCGAAACAACAAAGGTGCTCTGAACGTAGTTGCCTGTATTGGTGTTTCTAGCCAATAATCCATTGGCCGAAGTGCTAGTGCTGCCTGGATTGCCGGGTACCGAGATGGTAGAAGATCCATCAATATCCACGCTGCGTTCCATATTGCCGAAGCCTAGTTTGACCATTCCTGAAAGGCTCCAGCATCGCTCTCGCATTGTTCCATTGAGTCCCAAGGCCATACCGTTAAAGCGATTAGTTGTCTTGAAATTATCGGAAAGTTGCGAAATCGTTCCTGCCGGAGCGGGAGTATTGGTTAGCGCGGTGGTGGTCGAATTGATTGTTAAGGAGTCTGCTAATCTCGCGGTTTGGTAGCCCGCCAAGAACTCGAGGCGCCCTGCACAGTCTCGAAGAATTAGCTTGCGAAACAGAATATCACCTCCGTACATGTCGCTTGAAATGTTTGCGTTCAAGGAACCCGATGTACTGTTCGGATAATTCACCGCTATGGTCGATTGAGCATTGTTGGCCGTGCTGAAAAACGGGCGCATCACAACTGGTTCTGACGTTGGTGTGCTGTTGTACGAAAGCGTGTTACTGCCAGCATCGAAGAAACGGAGCAGGATTCCATAAGTTTTACAATCGCCAAAGTATGTACCTAGTTCACCGCGAATCCCTTGGATCGATTCGCCAAGTACTTCTCTGCCACCGAATAAATTGGTCGTATCGGTTCGGCCTATTAAGCCGTCAGTTGCTGGGTCGTTTGCAGGTCGACGCGTTGTCACCAGTTGAGGCAAATTCTGCCCGTCTGGCCAGAATGTCGCAGCTTCAATTCGGAATTGCAGACGTCGAAGAAGATTGCCAACGATGTTTGGTGGCTGGCACATACCGACCGATTCGCATCCTGTCATGCATGGTTGACATGTTGAGCCAAAAACCATCGCGTCTGGGACTTCGCTAAGTCCGGATGGCTCGTTAAAGTCCTGATTGTCTTCGATCACTTGGCTTGGGCGAGAAGCCACTGGAGTGTGAGAATGAGCAATTCCGGCCTGACAATTTTTGCATCCGGCTTGCACAACCCGGCTTGTGGTTTTTTCACCCGAGGCTTTGCTAACAGCGGCTGGTCGCGTTTTCACTTGACGGACCGGGGTAGGTGCATCTGCGGCTGAAACCACCTCCGTTGCACTCGCCTGAATTACACCTGAGTTGGTCCGTTTTCCAGTACTACGCTGAAGGGCGGGAACGGTCGGTTCGTCTGGAGCATAGAATTCGCGATCGGTGCTACGACCGGTACGAAGCTGAGCAAAGGCAGGGTCGGCGTCGACAAGGTTGGTAATCGCAAACACGCTTAGACCAAGCCCCATGTTCAAAGCCGTTCGATTTGCTCGACGGCGGAATTCGCGAATGTTTGTATAAACCATTGTTTACCCCAAGTCCTCACAACCTAACGGCAACGCAGAATTTGACGACTGCGCACTTTGTTACGTATTCAATCGGAAGTTCCGCCTGTAGAAGTTGAGTAAAGATGGCAGGATTTGACGGCAGATTGCTCGCAGATTGATAGCAATAATGCAATTGGACTTTGCAGGATATGCAGACTTAAGGATGTCGAAAATCAATTGCGATGATGGCTACAAGCGTTAGCCGATCTTGATGAAGACTAGACCCGAATGGATTTTGGGCTCGAGTGAGCGGATGACGATTGCCACGGTGTTTTTGAAATCGGATCGCTTGGAACTACGGTAAAAGGAATTACGACATGCGACGAACTACGGCGATTTTTTCGATTTCTGTATGTACCCTAAGCGTAGTCGGATGTGCGGACATGCGGCACAGGGCTGGCGTCGATTACGCTCGAAACGTCGCTTGGCCGCAACCATTTCGTGCAGCGGATTCCAATGCGGTTATTGCTCCGTTTGACGTGATGCGAGACAACGGCTGGAGAGAGAATAACACTCTCGGATCAACTCTGTTCTCATCCCAAAGTGCACTAAGTGAGGCAGGTGCGATCAAAGTTCAATGGATTGTCACTCAAGCACCGCAAAACCAACGTATCGTCTATGTTAAATCGGGAAGTACACAGCAGGAAACAAACGCCCGCGTAGAAAGCGTGCAACTTGCGGTTTCCCAGCTCGTTCCGAATGGACCGTTGCCTCAAATCCAGGTGACCGATATCGAACCAGCGACATCCTCCGGTGCGTATCAAACCTTGGTTCATCGCGCATTGGTTAAAACAACTCCAACGCCAAGATTGTCGAAGTTTACCGGTATCAACGCTCCATCGCAGCAAACCATTGCTCCAAATGCGGGTGACTCGAAGTAGTAATATTATGCGAGGCTGTGAAGAACTCGCATGTTGATTGCGTCCCACTCTTCACTGTCCTCGTTCGTTCCCTTCTCGGTTTCTAAGTACATCGGCAAAGTCTTAAGCGTCTTATGCTTTAAGACTCGCTGGAATCCATCGAGTCCAATCGTACCAAGTCCAATGTGCTCGTGTCGGTCCACGCGTGATCCGCAGCCTTTTTTGCTGTCGTTCAAATGCAAAGCGCGAATCGCGCTCAGCACTTTGTGCTTCTTGGCGTCTTTATCCCAAGACTTGAAGCCTTCAGCAGTCGAAAGGTCATAACCTGCGGCATGTGCATGGCAGGTATCCAAACATATTCCTACTTGCAATGCCTCACCGGTTCGTTCTAGTAACCAGCCAAGTTGTTCCATATTCCACCCGAGGTTTGAACCTTGTCCTGCGGTGTTCTCTAGCAGCAACCAAGCAGAATTGGGCGCAACACGATTGTGGATTTCGCAAATCGCTTTTGCAATGCGTTCAAGTCCCTCCTCAGGGGTTGATTCCACGAATGAACCCGGGTGCATAACAACTCCATCGAGGCCTAATAATTCAGCTCGCTGCAATTCGATGACCATCGAATCGATCGATTTCTGCCAAAGTTCGTCTTTGGGCGAAGCTAGATTGATTAAATACGATGCATGCGAAAGAGGCCGAGAAACTCCGGTGCGTTCCAGCGCTTCTCTAAAAAGCTTGCAATCGTCATCAGTGATCGGTTTTGCAGCCCATTGATTGTTGTTTTTTGTAAACAACTGAACGACATCCATGGAAAACTGCGAAGCGGCCTCGACCGCCTTGTAGTATCCGCCTGCAATGCTCATGTGAGCGCCTATCTTTACCATGCTTACCCGCATTCCCCAGTTTATCAAGATTGTCGTCTTCTAAAAAATCTCGTATTGCGTGCACATGCCGTGAATACTTAATCTTCGAATTCGCTAGTGCCATTTGAACGTCTCTTGTTTCTGGCAATGAGTATAGTCAACTCGCAAGAATCGAATGATCAGGATGAACGATTCCATGAAAAATGAACAGTTCCAACCACCGAAAACAAATGCGTATCATTCGATTGTATCGTTCGCTGCGCTGTCGATTGCGGCAGCGATAGGCACTGGGGCAGCGGGATGCCGAGGCACCTCGCCCGCTTTTTCGCAGGCCTTTTCCGGTCTAAGTGCGCCGGCTCGGGTTCCGCCTCCTGCCCAGGGCAGTTTTCAAGTTCCTGGCTCGTACTCTGGAGCTGTTGGAACATCAGCGAATCCAGCGAGCAACGGCTTGGGAGGGTCGAGCTTTAGCAATGGACCAAAGACGAGCCAGAACAGTTTGCCGACCTCTTCTCTGGTTGACAGAATTTCAAACGCCCAATCTCAACTTCTTAACGCTAGCAACAACGCTCGAAATTCCGTGAACCGAGCCGCAGATGGTATCAACTCATCCGTTGAGCAAGCCAGCGCTCGTGTGGACCGATTTGGTCAAGGGGTCGTGCAAGCCAGCGCAATCCTTTCGGAAGCTGCAACCACGCCAGTTGTTGGAAATACTTCGGAGCGAAACTCAACATTTTCTGGTGGCGAACAGGCACCCAATACCAGTATTAGTTCAGGTCGCATCGGAGACAGCGATCAGAGTGAAAACGCCAATTGGAGAACGCCCGTCCGTCGATAAAGTTCATTCAAAGAGGCGATTCAATTGATGTTTTTCGAGTTGTGAGTAGATCGCATCGAGCCCGACAAACAAACCTTCATCGAGGTCGTTGTCAGCCGCAATGCAAACTCCAATCAGTCTGCCACGAGCATCGAATAGACCTCCGCCACTCCTGCCTTGAACAGGCGCTCCTGCGATTTCGACGTTGGAAGGTCCCAAGAAACGATTCAATTTAGTAATGACGGTATCCCTTCTTGATGGGTCATCACCGCCATCGCAGCCAATACTAAAAACGGGAAACTGTTCACGAAGCAGTTCTCCTTTCGGCATTAATCGAACTTTCGATACCGTGTTTGTCTGACGAAACCTCACGAGCCCTAAGTCGACTTCATCTTTCCGATAATCGAAGAGAGTCGCCGGTACTTGGACGATTTTTCCATTCTGGAATAACTCGACGGTCATTTGATATTTGCTATCGCTTTGTCGGAAGAGGTGCCCACAAGTAAGTACAAGCAATTCAACTCCATCGGAGTCGATGATTGTTCCAGTTGCAACTGACTCATCCAGTTCGTATTTGATTCGAATGCGGACCGTGGCGGCCAAGCTTTCCGGCAATTCTGGGAGTTGAATCTCTGTACGCGAACGACTTGGCGCACGACTTGGTTGGATCTTGCGATTGCCAGGATCTCGGGAAGCAATCCGAGATTTGTTGTAAACGGAATAGTAGGGATGATTAACGCCAATCGTCGGACCCAAAACGTCTTCGCGTGAAGTAGAAGCCCTTGCGCGATTCCAGTCCGCTGAGGGATTGACGTTGTTCAGAGGGTGATTTGGGCCGAAGTTAGGATTATTTAGGGGATGATTGGGGCCGAAAAACGAACTAGGCGCACGATTGGTCAATTTGCTCCCTGCGTTTCCTGGTAATTCATTTGTACGATTAGACGACTTATTTCCGGTCAATCGCCTCTTGAGTTCAGCGTTGTCTAGACTGCCTACGATACGATCGACTTCACGACCATTTTCAAGAACGATCATCGTTGGAATTTGATTGACACTCCATCGATCTACGGAAGAAATATCTTTCTCCGTATCGATCGATCGAATGGCCCAGCCTTCCCCATTGAGCTGATCTATGACTGGCTGGATTTTCCTGCAAGCTGGACAATTCTGCGAACTAAAGTGGATGATCGTACGGTCAGATGCATTTCCAATAAAGGCAATCGCAACAAGAAAATATATCAAATTCGCCATGATCGCAAACTTCTAAGACTAGTATTTAGATGATCCGTGTTGCTTGAGTGTCGAGTGTTTGTGAACAAAAAGCAAGGGACAGAACCTATTTTGGTGTGACAGTTGCATCCGTCGTGCCGCTTCGTAGCTTAGGCTTCCAGCCTGAGATTCCAGCGTTATCCCTCACAGGCAAGATGCCTATGCTACGATTAGAAACAGAGCCTACTAGCGAATTACTGGAATACAATGCAATGAAACTTTCACTTTCCGTCCGAATAGCTGAAGGCTTTCTGTCGAAGGAAATACCCGTTATCCCTCTTGACGAAGTGGTCTTAATAGCAGCAAAAGCCGGTTACTCCGCAGTTTGTATGCGAGCATCACAGGTTGGAATTCAATCGCCAGCCGAAACTGTGCAAGCGGCCATTGCGATGGTTCGCCGCGAGGGTCTCAAGGTCAGCATGGTGACCGGCGACTTTGACACTGTCTACAACAACGAGCGAGGGCCGAATGCGCTTCGAAATATTGGACCTTATTTGCGCCTTGCGACCGAGTTGGGAGCACCGCTCATTCGCGTTGCGATCAAAAGCTTGGATGATATCGCGTGGGTGCAACGGGCGGCGGACGAAGCGGCTGAAGTGGGAATTCGGCTTGTGCATCAATGCCATACATTGAGCCTATTTGAAACTGTCGAAAGCATCGTAGACACCATTCAAAGAATTGATCGCAAGAATTTCGGCCTCGTCTACGAGCCCGCGAATCTAGAGTTGTGTGGGCAAGACTACGGACATGAAACCATGCATCGGCTCGCACCCTGGATCTTTAATGCCTATTTGCAGAATCAAGTGCTTCGATCCGACGGAGCAGTGACGCTAGATACTTGGTGCCGCGGCCCCGTACCATTCAACATCATTCCCGTCCACGCTGCGGGCGGTATAGATTTCCCTTTAGTCATGGAGGGACTTGCTCGCATTGGCTACCAAGGCTACGTCACCGTGCATCAATCGGCTACCGAAGGAGAAACCCCTGCCCAATCCACACAACGAACGGCGGACTATCTAAGGGAAGTGGGCTAATGGGCCAATGGCAATCACTTTGTGAATTTGTGCCTCAATGCGCTAGCATGAGGGCCGGATTTGCAGATGATTACTTGCCTTCCAGCCCGCACGCTAGCGCGTTGCGGCTCAACGTATTTGCCCGCACGCTAGTGCGCTGCGGCTCAAAGTGAGTGCCATTAGGCATTGGGAAGTGGAAAGTGGAAAGTGGGAAGTAGGTAGTCCCTATTCCCCTACTCCCTTCTTAAGCATCCGCAGGAATTCTCGTAAGATTGCAGCGTTGTCTTGATAGCCTTGTCCGGTGACTAGCATCCCATCCACAACGCATTTCTCGCCGGTATAAATCGCACCACCTTGTTCGGCATCGAGTGCACATTTCGGAACGGTTGTCACGCGTTTTCCCCGGATGCAATCGGCAGCTGAGAGGATCTCAATTCCGTGACAAAGGCAAGCAATCGGCTTGCCGGCCCCGGCGATTGCACGGACTACGCGAAGCAAATCTTGGTCGTATCGAAGATATTCGGGAGCACGACCACCTGAAATAAATGCCCCCACATAATCGTCGGCTTGCAAATCGCGAAATGCTACAGTGGCTCTCAAATGATAGCCGGGGCGCTCTTGAGTAATGTCCCACGGGACATCCGGGTTCGGTGGAATCTCATGCAAGACAGTATGGTAGAGTCGTGCCTCTGGGCCAGCCACTACGACTTCGTAATTGTCCTCCGGTAATCGGTAATAGGCGTAGAAGGTGTCGAGTGCTTCTGTCGCGTCGCCGATCGGCATTAGGATTTTCATAATTGCTGAGGTTACTTATTCTTGGCTGTTTCGATCAGTTGAGCGATGAGTGGCAGAAGTTGTTTCTTTCGGCTAACCACGTTGTCTAGCTGGTAGAGGTTTCTGTCAAGCTGGGGGTAGTTGATCTCGTCCCATTCATCCGATTCGTGACTGAGTAGCAATAACGAACCGTTGCTCACGACATCGGTAACAAGCAAGGCAGAAAAATCTAACCGCTGATTCGATGCAAGCTGCTCAAGGGCAGTCCGCAGCTCATCTTTTCGGTCCCAAAACAGATCGAATCCAATCTCTTCGATTTGTGAAATCGAAAATCGCTGGCCATGTTCTGTAAATTCTTTGCAGTCCTCCCTGACGACTTCGCTCGGCGTGCATGATCTCAATGCCGATCCGATTTCAAAGAACTCCTTGGCATAAGCAACCAAGTCAACATCGCAAAGAGTCTCAAGCCATTTGAGAATATCTCGATCAATGTCGGTTGTCGTTGGTGATCGCAAATGCAAAGTGTCCGAAATAATTCCTGAGGCCATGCAGAGAGCGATTCCAGGTCGCGGAATCAAGCCAGCGGCTCGAAATTGGCGGGCTACCAAAGTACAAGTTGAACCCACAGGTTCGTTGATAAAACGTATGGGCTGAGTTGATTTTAGCCCGCCACCCAATCGATGGTGATCAAGCACTTCGAGAATATCCGCTTCGTCCGCACCGTTGACCGCTTGGCTCAATTCATTGTGATCGACCAAGATTAGCTTCGGCTTGGGCGGATTGACGAGGTCGGATTTCGAAAGCACACCAACTAGGATTCCCGCATCGTTTACCACTGGGAAGATTGGTTCGTTAGACTGCTCTACAATCAATCGAGCTTCATCAACCGGTTTCTTTGCTGCAAGCGCAACAAAATGCCTATCAATAGCTGAGTCGATGAATTGTGCTGACTTGATCCTCATCGTGGTGGTTGCGGTGTCAAATGGGCTTTGAATGACTGCAACGTCATGCAGTTTCGCCAATTGCACTAGGCCTGGTGAAAGAAGGTAACCGCCCGTCACGACTAAAGCCCTCACGCCATGCTCGATCGCAGGCAGCTGAATGGTAGGGCGATCACCGCTGACGACGATTAGTTTTTCTGCGGGAAACCTTTGCATCCGTTCTGTGAATCCACCAGCGCTCATGGCACCAACCATGACCAAAAGTTCGTCATGTTGAGTTGGATTAAGTGAATGCTGGAACTGGCCTCCCAGGATGTCGCAGATTTTTTGAAGACTGGTAGCAACCGTACGCGTCTTCAGAGGGTCGCCATCGTCTCGAAAAAGCAAATCCATCAAATGGAGAATCGAAAGTACGCCGACAACTTTTCCGCCGTCGTTCACAATGGGAATAGCACGAACGTCGTGCTCCTTCATCCGATTGTAAACTTCGAAAAAAACATCGCCGTATCTAGCTGTCTTGACGTTTCGTTTGCAAACGTCTTCGACTTCGGGACGAACATCCATTACGATTTTAGGCGGCGGTACCTTGGCCTTGCGAAGTACATATTCCGTTCGTTTGTTCGGTGTGCCACAGCAAGCCGCAACGGCCTCAGGGCGAGTGGTCTGCTGCAACAGATCTGCATAAGCAATCGCAGAACAAATAGCATCGGTATCGGGATTTCGATGCCCAAAAACAAGCACACTCATTTAGGATTTTACGATTCGTATATTTCAGTAGCGACCATTAGTTGTGCGACGCTCCGCGTTGCAGGAATCACGACGCGGAGCGTCGTGCAACTAAGTTTACCAACCAAACTCTTACTGCGGACAAAGCACTGGGTGTAATCACTAGTGCATTGTGACAGCTAAGATTTAGGGTTTGATAGTAGTGGACGAGGCGACGAGTCCCTGCGATTTGC
>JAYTVL010000015.1:0-9162 GCA_043744075.1 Pirellula sp.
GGAGAACGGGTCGATTCGCGAGTGCCAACCGTTAGTACGCCAAAACAAGGTTGGTGGGGGACAAGCCCCCGACCAACCTGAAAGGCCAGATCGCAGAACAGAACAAAACTCACATCAACGCATTTTTCTAAAACTGCTATTTGTCGCACAGCCCAGGCTCTGCCGGCTCTGCCTGGCAACGCACTGCTCCCGAGGCTCTGCCAAACCGTCAGATCGAATCAATCAATCAGCTTGTGTTCAGAAATTGGGAAAAACGGAATTACCGTCCGCAGCCCTTGCCGCTCTTGCCCTTGCCCGAGTGACCCTTGCCTGAGTTACCTTTGCCCGAGTGACCCTTGCCCGAGTGACCCTTGCCCGAGTGACCCTTGCCTGAGTTTCCTTTGCCCGAGTGACCCTTGCCCGAGTGACCCTTGCCTGAACCGCCACCGCCGCAACCGCCGCAAGACATGGCACTGGGAACAATTCGCTCTTCGAGACGAGTTAGGCTGAAACGGGAAACTTGTGAATTTTGATTCGACATCGAACTACCTCTATGGTTGTAAAACAAACTTACGGAAGCACCTTTGCATCCAGATACGCCCGACTCTAATTAAGAGTGATCAAGAGTCAACAAATTTCCTAAATACAAATTCGACCATTAGAAACTATAACTATGACGCTTATCTATCCGCAAATGCAGTCATAATGGTGTTCTGGACATCTTAAGTTTTCAGTTCGTTCTATTGGAGTTTTGGGAATTCTTTAGTAAATGCATTCAAAAAAATGCTTTTGCCAAAGACCGCAAGACCTTTGTGACGATTGTAAAGATTTGTCTCAAGCCATCGATAAGCGAGTAACTGGCGAATGATTTCGGTAATTCGTTGCATGATAATTATTTTCGCTTTGATTTGCGTTTCCTCTACTGCTTTGGCGCAATCCAGGATTACTGGACTACATAAAAAACAGGTAGAGACAGAACCTGCGAAAGTAACGAGATCGTTACCAAACCAGCTTGTCCAAGAAAAACAGGCTCCGCGGGGTCGAATTACGGGCCTCCATCCTGTCCCGCAAAAGTCTAACACGAATCGGTCGCTTGAAATTGCGGAATCAGACTCCGCTTTGGCAACTCTACCATCGCTGACAATGGAATCAAGCTTACTAGGGGGAGTTGACTCATTAAGCTCAAATCATAAGCAGCCAGACCGTTTGCGGTCAAGCATCATTGGCTTGCGCAAAAAATCTGAATTGTCGTTCCCAGTAGTTTCCATTCGACCTCCGCCTAATTCGAACGGTATGCAAGCACCGGAGTCGCGTGCTCAATTTACAGGTTTTCGGACACTTCAAGAACAAGTCGAAGCGAAAAGCTCTTCGAAGTTGGATACATCCAGGGCGGAAGGCTCGCAAAGCAATCAGCCATCAGACGAGTTGAATACAACGATACCGACGAGAGATCCTAAATCCGACCCATTAATCGCTGCCTGCAAGGAATGGATGATCAGCGGAAGCCGAAGTCGGTACTTGCCACTTTTGGAAGCGATACACAAATCTTTGGTGAGTAAACGAGTGATACACTCATTGGGTAACGATGTTTCCGTGGAGTCCGTCACCTTGTTGGATCCTGAGATTACGGCCTTGCAGATCCCTTTTGCTCAGTCCCGATTCGATCCTATACTTAGCTCTCAAGCTGCGTCGAATCATGTCGACCGTCCGCCGTCTTCGTTTTTTAGTGGCGGGATTCCAATCGCAAATAAACGGGAAGAAATCGAGTTTAGTTCTCGCCTGAGCAAAGAATGGGCGACAGGGACCACGACCAGCGTTGGGTATGAACCGTCCTTAGCGTATTTGTTTTTTCCCGCAGGCAACTCAGGCGGCTTCAATCCGATCAACTCTTCGGATCTTGTAATGCAAGCAACTCAGCCGTTGCTCAGAGGTGCAGGCCGGCCAACGAATCTGGCAACCATTCGTATCGCCGAAAACCGTTTGGAGCAGAGCAGGTTTGAAGTCGAATCAAAGTTACAACAGCAGCTTCGCAGCATTGAACAGGCTTACTGGCAGCTACATGCGAATCACGTTCGTCGAAAAGCAATCTCCGACGCAATCCTTCTGTCCTACGAAATTGTCGAATTAGAACGGAATCGGTTCGAAGCAGGACGCGTGATCTACACCGATGTTGCCCGGGCTAGATTCAAGCTGGAGGACCTCTTTCAGCAAAAACTGAAAGCGGAAAAAGAAATCCAGCGCATTAGCCTGCAAATCGCTCAATTATCCGGCATGGAAATGGACCCCAGTACGATGCTTGAACCCTCTGACGTTCCAGAACGACGGAAGCCAGATTTTGACTTGAACGCAGTTACAGCCGTCGCTCTACAACGCAATCCAAACCTACTTCGCCAGCGATATGAAATCGCCGTGCGGCAAAATCAAGTGCAAGTTGCGCGCAACCAGTTGCAACCGCAGTTGGATTTGCGTTCTAGTGTTCGGTCAAGCGGACTGGACGACGACCTAGGTAGTTCGCTACGAGATATGTCAAGATTTGAATTCGTGGATGTGAGTGTTGGACTGGTTTACGCTCGTCAGGTGGGCAATCGAGCGGCTAAGTCGAAATACCGCCAGACCGAACTCGAGGCTGTTCGCGTTCGAGAAATACTTGATGCTTTTGAGCGTCAGGTTGGTTTCAATATTGCCGAATCTTTGAACACATTGCAGCTCTCATTTGCAACGTTTGAGAGTTCGTTACGTCAGTTGGCTGAATCGCAGCAATGGGTCAAACTGGCGAAGATTCGATACGAGAGCCCGCCGGCTGAGTCTGGTCCAGAAGCGTTATTGGTATCACTATTGGATTATCAGTCTGCAATTCAATCGCAAGTAGACTCGCTTCTCAATGCAGCCCTGGCTCTAGCCGATTACAATACAAAACTCGCCTCCGTTGAGGAACAACGCGGTACCTTGCTTGATCGCTGGGGCATTGCGATTTCTAACAGTAACACTACGGAGCCATCGCAAATTCTTTCCTCGCCCTAATAAGTAGAACCAACCGCAGCGGACATACTATCTTAAAAAGGCGTCGTGCAAACCACCATCAACGGAGATAAGCTGTCCTGTCGTCTTGCTTAGACGTTGGCTGACAAGTAGGAAATATGCCTCGGCTTGGTCTGCGGGCGTGATTGGCGATTTGGTCAATGTTCTGTCAGCATAGAACTGAGCCAGTTTTGAGACTAGCGATTCCGTTGGTTCGTTTTCAGTATAGTCGATACGGTATTTGGCAAGGGAACCAATTACGCGGTCACGCGGAAACATGGCACTGCCTTGAACGACCGTTGCGGGCGCGACACCGTTGACTCGAACGAGTGGTGCTAGTTCGATGGCGAGTTCGCGAACCAAGTGATTGGCTGCTGCTTTGCTGGTGTCGTAGGCCACGCTGCCTTTCTTTGCGACGGCTGCGTTGGCGCTGGTTGTGAGAACCAGACTGCCTTGCAGTCCCTGGTCAAGCCAGTTTTTGCCACCTTCATCAGCGACCAAATAGCTACCTGTCACATTGATCGCAAACGTCAGTGCCCACTTGTCATCGGGAATGTGACCGGATGTATCCGAAGGAACAAAGATACCTGCCGTAACGCAAATCGAATCGAATCCACCATAAGCCAAGCTGACTTGATCCAGCATAGCTCGAATACTCTCGCGTTTAGTAATATCGCACGCCAATCCAACAGCCGGCCCACAGCCAGATATTCCACTCCCCGCAACACCAATCCCCAGTCCATACCGGTCCGTGATTTCTTTAGCCGTAGCGTTTGCCGTTTCCGCATTCAAGTCGACGCAGACGATGTGAGCTCCCTCGCGCACCAATCGATGAGCCGTCTCTTTGCCGATGCCAGATCCGGCTCCAATGACGATGATGACTTGACGAGCTAGCTCTTTTTCCGCTGGCATGCGTTTTAGTTTCGCCTCCTCGAGTAACCAATACTCGATATCGAACGCTTCTTGCAACGGAAGAGCAATGTAATGATCAATTGCCTCTGCTCCCCGCATGACTTCGACGGCGCAATTGTAGAATTCTGCGGTGACTCGGGATTCCGACTTGTCTTTTCCCCAAGCGATCATTCCAAGCCCCGGAATAAGCATGACGGTAGGGTTCGGGTCGCGCATGGCTGGCGAATTGGGTCGCTTGCACGTTTCGTAATACGAAGCATAGTCTTGACGGTATTTCTCCAAACCGATCATGAGCTTGGCTCTAAGCGATGCTGCTGTTTCCGTTTGTGGATTCCAATCGACGTATAGCGGCTTGATCTTAGTTCGCAGGAAGTGGTCAGGGCAACTGGTACCAAGCTCTGCCAGACGCGGTGCGTCATGAGAGTTTACGAAACGCATGATGGTTGCGTCATCTTGAATCGTTCCAACGAATCTTCGTTTCGAGCTCACTTGGCCACGAAGCCAGGGCAAAATGGCAGCAAGCGTCGCGTGCCTCGCTGATTGTTCGAGCGTTTGATACTTCAATCCGCCGAAGACCGTTTTGTCTCCCCCCTTGGCTTGGTATTTTGCATCGATATAAGCGGCTGCCGTCTCAATCATGTCCAGAGTAAGTGTGTAACAATTTTTTTCGTCGTCTGACCACGAGATGAATCCATGCTGACCCATCATGATGGCTTGCAGCTTAGGGTTCTTCTTTGATATTTCTTGCATCGCCAAGCCTAGTTCGAAACCTGGTCGCATCCAAGGTACATACGCCATAGCTCCACCGAAAATTTCCAGAGTGAGTTCTTGGCAACGGTGACTGGCGGCTATGGAAATGATCGCGTTCGGGTGCATGTGGTCGATATGCTTGCCTGGCAAGAAACTGTGAAGAGGAGTATCGATCGACGAAGCACGTGGATTGAGGTTGAATGTCGTATGCGTGTACATTCCAACCATGTCGTCTTCGGCTTGTCCTTTGTAGCCCTTGTCCGGCCGGCTAGCGTAAAGCAGTTGCATGTCGAGAAGCTTTTGTTGATAGAGCGACGAGAAGTTCTCGCGAGTGGAGGTCCGAAGATCGCCACCGGAACCTTTGACCCAAAGAACTTCGGTCTCGCTTGCGTTGAGAGGGTCCTTTTCCAAGATTTTAGCTGAGGTGTTTCCACCGCCAGTATTGGTTATTCGCTGATCGGAACCAAGAAGATTGGAACGATAAATGAGTCGGCCAACAGGATCGCAACTCGCAGCTTTTTTGTCATCCCACGCATAACTGACAAACTGGTATGACTTCATGAACGCAACCTAAGTAGGGGAAATTGGACTAGTTCGAATAAACATAAGGTACCAGAAGCCAGAACGGGGATTCGGCCGCATCGCAGAAATCAATTCGCCGACCGTTTCGGTCCAGTCTCGTGGAATCGCGCTCAACCAAGCGAGCATATTGACGCCAGAGTCAGGCTCAAAGAACCACTTTTCAATGCCGAGGAATTGAAAAAAGGACTCAACGAAGCTGTGGGTGGTCCGCCAATCGCGCCACCCGTGAAAGAAAAACTGTGATCCGAGGTGGAAGGAATTGTCCTCAATTCCTTCGTAAGCTTGTCCTCTCCTTCTTAAGCTTGTCCACAAATCCTTCTGCCGCTGCTCAGACGCGGGAATTGAGGACAATTCCCGCCACGATGACCGGCCATGGCCGGACATAACCTTCCCTACAAAATCTCGATTGCCAAAATCGAGACGTCGTCGCATGAGCCGTTGGGACCAGCCGATTGCAATGCCGTCTCTGTCTGCAAACCTAGACGACACTCCCAGCGGTTGATGGACCGGTCAATCGGAAAACGTCGATTGAGTTCTCCGAATCGAGTATTGGTCTTAATTGCACGTGCACCCAGGTAAGCAAATACCTCTTACTTTTTCTGCTTTGACATCAAGTAGTCTCGTAACTTTGGCATTGTAGTAACGAACACTTCACGTTCACGACTGGACACCAACTCAAAATGTTCTTCCAAAGACATCGACGATTCCATTCGCCCCTGCAGGACTAAAAGCTTCCTCAGCTGTTCCAGTTCAAGATCTTTCGGCGACCCTATCTGGCTCAAGTCACCCGGTTGCGGATTCCGCTCCATCATATTCACAAGAATTTCGAATCCTTTTCTTCTGTCTTTCAACAGCCAACAGTACGTCTTCTCATCGATTTTCGCTTGGTCACGAAAAACTGTTGACGTTATGATGCATCCACCGAGTTCCTTTGCATGTTCGATTATGAATGCATCAACTTCATTCGGTGGTAACGCATTTTTCAACGTAGCCTCCAAAGCTATCTGCGAGTCCAATTCGCTGTCGAATACTTTCGACCAAAACGCATCGTTTAGCGCTTCCATTCCCGATGCTTCGGCTACTAGCGCCTGGCGTTGCGAGACAGCAATTTCTACACTGCGATTCCATTCGAGGCGCTCCTCCTTGTCTATTTGCCACCCCCTACCTGAGATCCGACACGCTCTCATCGTATCTGTGAAGGAACGAATGGATCCGTAGAATCCCATTACCGCCAACGGTGGAGATAACTCCTTCGAAATCTTAACAATGTTCTGAAATTGTGGTTTGAGTTCACCTCCTACCCTTTCTTGCGTGACGGCAATTGGTGATGTCAACAGGACGAAAACAGCACAAATACAATTTCTCATTTCATCTCCGCCAGTTTTGTGTCATTCGACATAGGTATATTCACAATTCGAAAAAGGTACCGAGAATATGGTACTAATCTGCGGCTCAATGTACGTAGCAAATCAAGATCGGGCTCGCAGCCGAGCATAGCCTACGCTTTTCCAAACTTCTTGGGAAAAGCGATCCATGCTTGCACAAATCGTTCCGCCTTGAAACCACATGACTGATAGAGTCGAATCGCCGGAGTGTTCCGCAAGTCGACAGCGAGAGTGATAACCTCGGTTGCGTTTCTACTTGCCCACTCCCAAACAAAGTTCATGACAGACTTGGAAAGTCCTTTGCGTCGCCATTCCGGCAATAAGCCCAAATAGGTAATCTCGCAATGTCCAGCACCTGTCGGCGTCAGTAGCAAGCAGCCAACATGCTCGCTATTGCACTGTACGATCCACCAACTCTCGGGGATGCCAACAATCATTGCAGCGTATCCAGCTAAGGTACTCTCAATATTGCGTTGGCCATTCAACTCCGGCACGTCACGAGTTTCAACATACGTGCTTTCAATTAGTTGGCTCCATTGCGTTGGCTGAAACCGATGGTGTGGAATGAATTCAAGCACACTGCAGTCCAGTTCAGAGGCTGGAACGACTAGTTTCGGAACTGATTGAATTCCCTCGCACTCCATTTCAACCAGTTTTGCAACTGGGATCATACCTGCTGAACGTAAGACTAAATCATGCTGTGGATCGGGAGATGAAAAAACAGAGTCCATGTTAACGGAAATTGTAGATGCAATCAGTACAGAAATCGCTTGAACCATTTCCGCTCCCATGTGAAAGGCATCCTGAAAAAGCTCTTTGGCAATCTCGGTCAACGAGACTAGTACCGTTTCTGGATCGTTGGATTCGGATTTCAAATGACCGACAGATGCAAGTGAGCCCGGGTAAAGTACTACGTAACCCGCGTTGCGAATACCAAACTCATCGCGCACTATGGTCAGGACCGGGGAAGAATTGCGGGACCTACGACAGAGATCAACTAATGATTCGATTAGTGCGTCGACCGTCTCTGTGGCTTCAGCCGAATGGCACCATCGGACGCAGTCGATCCAATCTTCGTTCATCGTTCGATTGCCTTTAGGACCGTTCGAGAATCTACCGTCGTAGCTGGACTCGCAAGAGTTCAGTATTGGCCGCATTTGCTCCGAAGTCTTGCGACTCCGGCTACTAAAACAGAACACTTATTGGTCGAACGATCCTTGGCGAAAAATCGACGACGGCTTCGGTGCGCGCGTTGCAATAGGCAATGCAAATACGCCATCCGCACTGGCTTCACTCAATCGAACTAGCAGAAGCACCGGTTGTATTTCGCCGTTCTTGGTTCGGGTATGGAAGTAATGTTCGCCCAAACCTCTTGAATCGGTTGTTGGTCCAATCACGATGTAGTCGCTTTTTTGAATTCGCAATTCAATTGCAAGTTGTTCCCAAGTTACCGATTCTCTACGAGAATTGGTACGCACTGCCGATTCGCGAGCTACCATTTTCTTTACGAGTTCTCCGTGCTCAAACTCTGGAGTCAGCCGAATAGTCGCCGAGGCGTCGCCGTGCGGTGTCGCTTGTATAGAATAGATGAAATGCGGTGCGTCGTACATTCGTTCTTTCGTGGAAGCGTCATGGTAAACGACGTTTGTTTTCCCTGCAGAAAGATTGCGAACCGAAAGTTCCTTTCGAACGTTGGCTCGACAACGCCATAACTGAGCGTATGAAGAGACATCTGCTGCAAATCCTGCCTGTTCCAGCGGGTCTTCTCCAATGCGCCTGACCGTTTGTCGGACCCATTCATCAAGTAACGGTGACGAGTTGCCAGCGATTTTACCAGCCCTCATGCCGTTCTTGTCCATTGCGATTCGCAATTCCGGCTTCAATGCCTGCTCATCGATTTGCAGCCAGAGCTCGGGAAGCCGTTCTGCTTGAAACGAACTAAGTCGCACTAGAATCGTCTCAACTCCCGCAACCTCGCTTGACGTTGTCGTCGCTCCAAAGCCGTGCTTCACACTAGCTTCCGCAGGCTCTTCACCAGACGGAAGCCAAGTCGCACAACCGGATTGAAAGATCATGACGACTAGTACCAAAACCCTTAAGGTCCTTCCATTAGGCCGTAGCTGAATTCGCAAGAATTCAGTGTATTCCTGAATTCTTGCCTTGCCCCCAGTCGGCTTGTCCAACTGGAACAAAAGTTTAGCAGCTAGAATCAACATTCCCCACTCCTTTCGTCCCCAGTCGGCTTGCGGGCTGTTGATTTAATTAGCCGGAACGCGCTAGCGTCCGGTTCTTTGCCGTAAACCGTGGGCTAGCGCCCTGCGGCTGATATTGCCTGACAAATTCACAG
The DNA here is from genome assembly GCA_043744075.1 of Pirellula sp. GTDB lineage: Bacteria > Planctomycetota > Planctomycetia > Pirellulales > Pirellulaceae > JBKCUI01. Next base: position 8,974 of record JAYTVL010000015.1, read on the forward strand.
TAAATCAACAGCCCGCTTGTCCGACTGGAACGCAAGTTTCGTTGGCTAGCGAAACTGATTCACCTGTGACCCAAGGCCACAGGGGTCTTTCGATTCGCTAGTACCGGCTTTTAGCCTACGAATCTTGTTCACCAAGCGGCACCAGGCCGCTGGGGTCTCTCACAGGAACGGACATTCGGTTATTGTTTG
>JAYTVL010000016.1:0-35601 GCA_043744075.1 Pirellula sp.
TTAGGACTTTCACCCAACTGTTCATACGCCTTCAAAGGCGCACTACCCGTCACACTCCGTGTGACGTTGCCTCAAAAACCAGAGGTTTTTGAACTGCGGGCATCACGCGGAGCGTGATGGGTACTATTAAATCACAGCCTCTGAACGTGCCACCCGGCCCCCTGGTATATTCCAGTCTGCCGCTCGCCTAAATACCGTTGTATTTTTTGGGCTGCAAAGTGCCGCCCGGCAGGCGGCAGTTACGGAAAAGTGCCGCCCGGCAGGCGGCAGTTACGACCAAGTGGAAACTGGGTGCGATTTCTCGATGTGGGCACTGCTTGGCGTGCCCTCATACCGAGCCCACTCGATTCCCATGAATACACATGCGAGAAACATAAAGATGGCCGCAAGGATCATCATCATCGTGTAAATAGTAATCGTGTGCTTTGCGGCTGCCATGCTATTTTAATCGAGTGGATTCTAGAAGAGGAGCAACGGAATGCTATTAGTTAATCTTGGCAGCAACCATGTCGCCAGCCTGGATAAAACCCTTACGGAATGAAGCGAGGATTTGACCGATCGCTTGGTCATCTTTGGTGCTCTTGATCTCGATGCGGCCAAGGTATTGCCCACCTCGATAAACTTCGAGCTTGTGCCCTGTACGAAGTCCGTCATCGCGTCCGACCGAGACGACAACCTGTTGACTGCTGTTCACAGCCAAAACCTTGCCCTTTAAATCAGTGGGCGGTACGTCTTCGAAGTCTCTGATGCCGGCTCGCTCCAAAGCTGCCCCAGCGGTTTCTGCTTTGGCTTGATAAAGTGTTGCATCATTTTGGAGGCGAGCCATTTCTGCTTTAAGGTCCGATTCGACGCTTAACAATCCATTATATCTATCCGTAAGTGCAATCACTTTATTGCGTTGTCCATTACGATCTGTGATTATCTTGTCGATTTCGGTCTTCAGCGTCTCGTTTTGCTTTGTAGTCGAAGTAACGCGGTCAATCTGCTCCGAGAGTTTTTGAGTCTGGATAGTTAAAGTCGCGGTCTTCTGATTTAGCTCGGTATTCGCTTGAGCCAGTTGTTCGCGAGCAGCTTCAAGTTGCGTTTGCAAAGTGGCGAGTGTCGACTTTCGCGATACTTGCTCTTGAGCAAGAGATGTCTTTAAAAGCTCGTTCTGCTTCTTTAGCTCGTCGACGGTTGTTTCCAGTTTCTTGGCCAGAGCTTGAAAGTCTGAGACTTTTTTCTTGTGATCGATATGCGACGAATTCGCAAGCAATGAGACAATAAAAAATGCCACACTTAAAAGTAGCACCATTAACGTGAAGATTTTGCCGAGGAGTGTCATTGTGGCATCCGCTGGTAAAGAAGCGATGAGCTGAGCTGGTGGAACAAGCGAGCAGAAAAACCATTGATTATGGGACGGAGTCGACTCGGGTGAAAAGGAGACGGCAATTCACCAGCAAATGAGTATAGTTCGGCAAAATCTGCCTTGTCAACGAAAGCGGAAATTTTGACCTGAATGGTACAGATTCGATTTTGATGATTTTAACGATGAGTCGATCTCGCTCTCAGAATTTAACCCCTTGGTTTCGTGTTAAACCTGGGCTATTCTCTACGGTCACCGCCCTGAGGGAATTTCTTTTCAGCACACTTTCCACCGTTATTTAGAAACTCGCCGTTCGCAGAAAATTACGTATGAGTTCGCCTTCTTCTACGGCTCCTTGCCCGTCGTTTCTTCAAAAAAACGACTTCTTGATTCGCCGTATGCATTCGCTCTGCGGGTTGATTCCGGTAGGGGCGTATATGTGCGTCCACTTGATCACAAACGCCAGCTTGATCGGGGGAGCCTCAGTTTTCCAGAACAACGTCTTTGCGATTCACAGTTTGCCGCTTTTACCGGTAATTGAATGGACATTTATCTTCTTGCCCATCCTTTTCCATGCCGTTGTTGGAATTTGGATTTCAAAAAGTGGAAAATCTAATCTGCAACAGTATCGGTTGACGGGAAACCGTCGATATACATGGCAAAGAATCACCGGTTATGTAGCGTTTTTATTCATTTTCGTACACGTTTTCCATCTTCATGGATGGTTTCAAAACGAGTGGTGGCTGAAAAACTTTGCCGAACCGATTGGCATGGCTCGATTCCGCCCGTATAACGCGGCGAGCTCATTAGCCACAGCCTTGACAGGCTTCTTGTGGCCGGTTTTTTACATCGTTGGGGTTTTGGCCTGCACGTTCCATTTAGCAAACGGAATCTGGACGGCTGGCATAACGTGGGGTGTTTGGCTGACACCCAAGTCGCAAAGTCGAGCAAGTACTGCATGCATTTTGTTCGGTCTTTTGATTGGCGCCGCAGGGCTAAGCTCATTGTTCGCCGTCAAATCCATCAATGCTAAAGAAGCGGAAATTACTGAAAACGAAATGTATGACGCCAGAATACGAGCACACACGATCACTCCGGACGACCATAAGCGTTCAGGTGGTCATACGAGCGACGAGTTGAGGCCAGAGCCGGTCAATTAGGCTACTTAGGCCCGGCTGACCTCAGTCGGACACCAGCGTCATTTTTTGTCTTTGGGAAAAAACACAATCGTTTCGCAACGCGTACTTCGCGAGTAGTAAAACCAGATGGGCAGAAACCGAGTTTTGGTGGTTGGCGGTGGATTGGCAGGGCTGTCAGCAACGATGAAGCTGGCCGAACTTGGTGTACCGGTGGATCTGTTGAGCCTGACGCCAGTCAAACGATCCCACAGCGTTTGTGCTCAAGGAGGAATCAACAGTGTCAGCGATATGACACGTCAAGATGGTGACGATGAATGGAAACATTTTGACGACACGATCTACGGTGGTGACTTTCTTCAGAATCAGCCACCCGTGAAGGAAATGGCCTACTGGGCACCAAAGGTAATCGATTTGATGGACCGGCTTGGTGTAACGTTCAATCGAACTCCTGAAGGATTCATTGATCGACGACGATTCGGCGGGACCTTGTATAAGCGGACTGCTTTTGCCGGAGCAACGACGGGCCAACAACTTCTTTATGCATTGGATGAACAGGTCCGTCGTCGAGAATCCGAAGGACTTGTTAAGAAATACGAATTCTGGGATTTCCTTGGCCCGATTTTAGATGGCAACGGGCGTTGCGTTGGCGCGGTAGCACAGGACATGGTAACGATGCAAATCAGGGCATTTCCGGCTGATGCTGTCGTTGTTGCAACCGGAGGCAATGGACTGATTTACGGTCGCTCTACGATGTCAGTCTTCTGTACGGGAAGCGCGGCGAGTCGGTGTTTTCAAGCAGGTGCAAGAATTGGAAACCCTGAATTCATTCAGGTGCATCCGACGGCGATTCCGGGCGCGGACAAATTGCGACTGATGAGCGAATCGGCTCGAGGGGAAGGGGGGCGAGTTTGGGTACCGCGCAAGGCAAATGACTTTCGGTACCCCCGGCAAATTCCTGAAAATGAGCGATACTATTTCCTTGAAGAGCGATTTCCAAAATACGGAAATTTGGTGCCTCGCGACATAGCCACTCGTGAGATTTTCAATATTTGTGTCAACGAAGGTCTTTCGGTCGATCCGGCACGAATGAGTGTCTATTTGGATTTAACCCACATTCCAAAAGCGGAGCTCGATCGCAAGCTTGGTGGCATTCTCGAAATTTATGAAAAGTTTCAAGGAGTCGATCCACGCGTAGAGCCAATGAAGATTTTCCCAGCGGTCCATTACAGCATGGGCGGACTCTGGGTCAATTACGAGGCGAACGCGGATGGCGGCTTGCTCCCAGGTTCGCCAAAAAACCAGTCCACTAGTGTGCCTGGGCTTTATGCCATAGGCGAATGCGATTACCAATACCACGGAGCCAACCGCCTCGGCGCAAATTCGCTTTTAAGCTGCATTTTCAGCGGCTTGTTTATGAGCCCAGGCGTTGTCAATTGGATAAAGGGAAATATCGCGGCAAGCGATTTGCCGAAGAGCCTTTACGAAAAAGCGGTCGCCTCGCACGAAGCTCGCCATAAAAAGCTTCTATCCAACACCTCGGGTGACGAAAACCCTTATTTGATCCACCAAGAGCTGGGTGACGTCATGACCCGGGCTGCGACTGTTGTTCGGGAAAACAAGCAGTTGAACGAATCTTATGAAAAAATCTGCCAGTTGAGCGAGCGAGCCTCGATGTGCGGACTGTCGGACACAGGGAGCTGGACTAACCAGAATGTCATCTTCACCAAGGCTGTTCAAGACATGTTTCCAGTTGCCAAATGCATTCTCAAAGGTGCATTGCAACGAGACGAAAGCCGCGGAGCACACTATAAACCTGCTTTTTCAATGCCCAGTTTGGCTGCGACCGATCCCAATTCTAAACGTGCGGAAGCCGAGAGATGGTGCGACATCTTTGAAGCAAACAACAAGAAATTCCTTAAATCGACGGTTTGTACTTGGAACGGTATTGAGCCGGTTATCAACTACGAAGACGTTGACACTCGATTACTACCACCCCGGCCACGTCTTTACGGTCTGGTTGGTGCAGAAGTGATAGAGCAAGTCTGGAAGGAACGCAGCGCTGCCGTCTCAGACAAGACACCTGAACCAGGAAAGAAGTTCGCATGATTGCTCCAGGAAACGAAGTATCCAAACGACGTCCGTCGAAAGTCAACGTCCGAATCCTACGGCAGGATGGGCCGGGGCTTCCAGCGTATTGGGAACGGCATCAAGTCGCCTATGAACCTGAAATGAATGTCATCAGCGTTTTGCAAAAGATTGCGGCACAAGCAAAGACCAGCGATGGCCAAAAAGTCTCGCCAGTAGCTTGGGACTGCGGTTGTTTGGAAGAAGTGTGTGGTTCATGCACGATGGTCATCAACGGACGTGTACGGCAAAGCTGCAGCGCACTCGTTGACCGACTGCTTGAAGACCACGGAAACGAAATCGAACTCCGTCCAATGACCAAGTTTCCGGTCATTCGTGACTTAGTAATTGATCGATCGAGACTATTTCGGTCACTGGAACGCGTAAAGGCTTGGGTTCCGGTGGATGGGTACTACGCTATGGGCGCTGGTCCTCGCATTTCTCGAGAGGAACAGGAACAGAACTATCCATTGAGTCAATGCATGAGCTGCGGCTGCTGCTTGGAAGCCTGCCCGCAGTTCACGAAGATCGAAATCCAAAGAACGCCTGGCGAATCAGAAGAAGATTTCGCGGCACGAAAGAACTTATCATACGATGGCGGGTTCATGGGTGCTCATGCGATTTCTCAAGCAATGTTGTTCAACACTCATCCGATCGGCAAGACGATAGCCAGTGAACGTATGGACGCCTTGACGGGCCCAGGTGGAGTTCAGGATTGCGGCAATGCACAGAATTGCATCGCGGTTTGCCCAAAAGAGATTCCGCTTACAACCTCCATTGCTAGAGCGGGACGTGCCGCAACAGTTTACGCCATCAAGAAAATTTTTGATCGATGAGTTGCAGTCGAATTACACTTTGGACCAATCGCGGCGTTGGCGACTGCTTGGGATTGCCATTTTTTTGCGGTACTTGGTAATGGTGCGACGTGCAACGCCAAGTCCTTGCTTCTTAAGCGCTTCGACTAAGTCGTCGTCGCTGAGAGGATTTGTCTTGTCCTCTTTCTCGATGATCTCTTGAAGCTTGATGCGAATCGTTTCATAGGCTACATCCTCTCCATCCGCGCTCTGTGTTCCAAAGACAAAGAATCGTCTCAGAGGCAGAATCCCTCGGGGAGTTTGAATCCACTTGTCGTCGACTGCTCGCGAAACCGTCGTAACGTGTACCCCGACTTGGTCCGCAATCTGTTGCATTTTTAGAGGCTCAATCGCTTCTGGTCCTTCATCCAAGAATTTCTTCTGATAGTCGACGATTGCTTGTGAAACACGAGTCAAAGTCCGACGTCGTTGCTGAATCGATTCGATCAGCCATTGAGCGCTACCAATCTTTCGCTTGATAAATTCTTTCTCTTCTTCGCTTGCTTTGGGATCTCCCAATCTGCGACGGTAGTACTCACTGATGCGTAAAGGCGGCAGGGAATCATCAACCAACCGGACGGTATAAACTCCCTTTTCGTTCATTTCAACAACTACGTCAGGCGTAACCAGCGGAACGTGCACTTCCATAAATGCAGCGCCCGGCTTGGGACTGAACTGGTGCATCTGCTCGCGGATTTCCTTGATCAATTCGATCGAGTATCCAGTCTTTTTTTGAATGACAGGTAAACGGTTTTCGGCCAAGTCATCTAGATGCAGCGATATCAGGGTACGCATTTCATCAACCAATCGCATTTCGGGTCGAAGCTGGTTGAGCAAGCACTCGCGAAGATTTCTTGCTCCCACTCCTGCCGGTTCGAGTGTTTGGACGATCAATAGAGCCTTTTCCGCCAGAGCCAAATCCGAGGCTTTGTGATCAGGCGGCAAAAGGTCGGAGAGGGAGGTCTTGAGATAGCCACCGTCCCGAGCGTCCAAACACGAAATAATGCGTTCAGCGATTCTTTCGATGTCGTCGTCAATATCCATTTCTGCGAGCTGATGGAGCAAGTAATCATTAAGCGATTCAGGACGCTCTGCAGCGTTTGCCATTAAGTCGTGGGCTCGATCACCGTCTTCTTGAATGCGGCTGCTTGATCGACGAAAATCGTCGAACGTATCGGGCATATCGTTATCCATGTTCGCCAGCCGTTCGAAATCTTCGGAATTGGATTGGCTGTCCTTGACGATCAATTCTTTCTCATCCTCGGTGCGCGAGGCGGTAGGGTTTTCTTCGTCTAAGGGCTCTTCGTCTGGAAGAGTTTCGTCCCGTTCCTCGACCTCCAGCATTGGGTTTTCGTTCATTTCCTGTTCGATGCGTTCCTGCAAGGCCAGAATGGGCAGTTGCAAAATCTCCATCGACTGGATCATTCTCGGAGCCAGTTTTTGGGTTTGAATCTGGCGTGCTTCTAGTCCGAACGACAGACGCATAATATTTAAATCCGTTAAAGCGGTTAATTGAGACGAACGTATCCGTACATCTACTGTAGCACTTGTTCCACCGAAAGTGCAGACTTGTTTTGTGAATATTTCATGATAATGGAACGTGATTTGCTGCCTTTCTGTTCTTTGTTAGTTTCGCGACCTTTTGGCCGATTTTGCAGTTAAGACAACAATGAGCGAATCCAAATTTCCGATCGAAATCCCACGAGAAGTAACTATTCGAGAATTACAGAGTCAAGTAGACAGTTGGATTAAAGAGGTCGGAGTTCGCTATTTTTCAGAGCTTACGAACCTTGCAGTGCTTGTGGAGGAGGTAGGGGAGCTATCGAGAATTCTTGCCAGAACTTACGGTGATCAGAGTTTCAAAAAATCGGACGCCGCATATAGTCTATCGGACGAAATGGCGGACATCTTATTCGTCCTAGTATGCTTGGCAAATCAGACTGGTATTGACTTGACAAAAGCGATCCACGAGAACTTTGCCAAAAAAACTGCACGTGACACCGAACGCCATCGCGACAACGCAAAACTGCAACGATAGGGCGGACGGCAGCTAAACATTCCTGTAGGATGGGACAATTTTCCCGTCCAAAAAAACGATCGGGACAATTTTCCCAATCTACACTTCGATCGCAGCGTGCGAACAATTGAGACAATTGTTCTACAATCACGCGGTTCTCTAAATTGGAAAGTCACTATTATGAGTCTCACCATCATGCGCCGGATCAAATTCTGTGCTGGCCATCGCTTGTATCAGCACGGAGGAAAATGCGAGCACTTTCACGGTCACAATTACGTTGCGGACTTCTTCGTTACAGGAGACGTGCAGGATTCAGTTGGACGAGTCATGGACTTTGCGGACCTTAAGGCGAAATGCAAAGGCTGGCTCGACGACTATTGGGATCATAGCTTCCTTGTGTGTGAACAAGACGAAAATGCGATCATGGCGCTAAGGATGGTCGAACCATGCCGGCTATTCATCATGCCTTATAACCCCACGGCAGAAAACATGGCAAAATATTTGTTGGAGGAAGTTTGCCCAAGTCTCTTGCAAGGATCCGGCGGCGTGGCAACTCGAGTTAGGATTTGGGAAACCGACGAATCGTTCGCAGAAGCATCGAATGATCGGCAATCATCTTGAAAATGCTCTTCGCGGTAATTCAGCCAAATAAGCTTCAAGCGGTTCGCGAGGCACTCAATCATGCAGGCGTGCAACGTTTAACTGTTCTTGAGGCCCAAGGATACGGTCGACAGAAGGGGCAGACAGCAACGTATCGTGGAATCGAGTACCGTGTCAACTTACTTCGCAAAGTCACTTTGGAGATTTGCGTCAACGATGATTTCCTTGATCGAACGATTGAGACCATCACATCGATTGCTCGCACCGGAACCGATGGGTGCATCGGCGATGGCAAGATATTCGTGTTACCTACATTAGAGGCCATCACGATCGATGACGGCCAAAGAGGACCTGGAGCTGTTTAGTGATACTTCTATTGTCGACCGATTTGATGTTTCAATCCCGTATTAGTTCTGCGGCTCGTGCCGCGGGCAAAGAGTGCGTCGTGGATCGTTCGGTTTCCAAATTGATCGAACGAGTAACTGAACCTGGAGCTGTGACACTTGTTCTCGTCGACTTGACGCTGCGGACTGTTGATCTAGCTCAAGAAATTAAGCAACTCCATCAGACGTTTTCCAATTGCAAGATCATGGCATATGGGCCACACGTTGACGTGGAAAGATTGAGTCTGGCAGAAGAAGCCGGTGCAGATGCTGTTGTGACTCGCGGTCAAATGGATCGCGATTTAGTTGCAATTATCCAGGGGGCCTGAGCCCGATGATTGCAAGCTCCGGAATAGCCGAGCACGAGACCATCCACATTGCGGTTCGCAATGCCTTTCGCAATGCGTCAGATCATTTGCGTGGTACGGTTTCATGCATTTTTCTCTTTGTGAGTGGAAACCACCTTGACGGCTCCTCCGACTTGATTCAATCTGCCTTGGATGAACTTGCCCCCGAAGTTCCGGTCTTTGGCTGTTCGGCAGAGAGCATAGTGGGCCGAGGGCGTGAAATCGAAGGACAAACGGCAGCTAGCGTCCTTCTGGTCGGCGAGCTTTCTCAGCCACCCCACATTTTTGCCTTGGAGTGCCTTCGAACGCCCGATGGACCTACAGCGGTCGGCTTCACGGACGAGATTATTGAGCGAGCCCGTCGTTGCAATGGCATGTTGGTTGTCGCGTGCCCCATGACCTTTTCGGTCGACATGCTGATCACGGCACTTGAACCAGAGCGAGGATCGGCTGTTGTACCTATTATTGGTGGATATTGCAGCAGCCAGAATTGGGAGAGTTCGAGTGTGCTGTTTTGCAATAACAAAGTCATGAACCGGGGGGCCGTTGGATTGGTTCTGCCGCCCGAATTGCATTGGCAAACGATCGTCAGCCAGGGCTGTCGACCGATCGGTGATCCAATGGTTGTCACCTCGCTGGACGGCAACACCATTCTTGGGCTTGGCGGCAAGCCGGCGTTGCCAATGTTGCGGGACATGTTTCAAAAACTCCCGAGCCACGAACGGGATATGGCGATCGATGCTCTCTTAATTGGGAGAGCCATTACCGAATATAGCGACACGTTTTCGCACGGAGACTTTTTGATTCGCAACGTACAGGGAGTCGATACCGATGTGGATGGAATCGTTGTTACGGATCGCTTTCAAGTTGGCCAAACGATTCGCTTTCATGTTCGAGATGCTCAGGGAGCGGATACAGATTTGACGCACTTATTGAGTCGAGTTAGCAAGGGGGGCATCGACAACAAAGCGGGACTTCTATTTAGCTGCAATGGGCGTGGCCATCGCATGTTTTCGAAGTCAAATCACGACGCACTCGCTATCGATAAGACCTTCCCAGGGCTTCCGCTCGCTGGGATGTTTGCGGCGGGTGAATTCGCTCCACTGTCCAATCTCAATCTCACACATGGGTTCACTGCAGTTGCTGCGTTCCTGAGAGAAAGTGCAAAGTAAACCGGTTGTGAAGAACGGACGCAGAATGGTGCGAAATTTGCACAGAGCGTATTTTCTTCATCGCGACTAGTTGCCACAACAGCAATCGCGAATCGGACGCAGCCGACAAAAGCCGGCTGTATCGAAACCAATGATTTCATGCACCTTTGAAAGGTATGTCAATGGCAACGTTTATCACAAACATCAAGTTCACTCAACAGGGCATCAAAGGAATTGACGAAACAACCAAACGAGCAGCAGCGTTAAAAGCTTCCGCCAAAAAGATGGGAGCAAAGGTGACCGACGTATACTGGACCCTCGGAGATCACGACGGGGTCTTGATCTTTGAAGCTGGGGACGATGAGACAGCAACTGCCTTCCTTCTGCACGTCGGTGCCATGGGAAATGTACATACAAGTACGATAAGAGCCTTTACCGCTGCCGACATGGACAAAATATTAGCTAAAGTCCATGGGTGACTAAGACTCAATTTACGAAATTGAGCATGTTCGAATCGAGTGCGCAATTTCGCACACATTTGCCTCGCGCTGTGCCGAATCGTCACATGCACCATTGGGTTTTAGCTCGTCGAATTGATTGGCCTACATTTAGCAGTGGAAACGTAACCAAATGTCGCTGGACGGATCTACTCATCGGTAGGAAACTCGCTCAGTTTTTTGGCATGGCATGAGCATTGCACTTCAAAAGAGACCACAAGTCGAGTGTGGGAGGGTGTGTCGATCCATGTGCGAGCATACGCATGTCGAGTTTGGAATTCATGAAAAAACAATTGTTGATTCTTGGGGCAGGTACATCTGGAACGATAATGGCCAACCATCTTCGAAAGCGATTGGCCCGCAAGGACTGGCAAATAACGGTCATTGATCGGAATGATCGTCACTTGTATCAACCAGGTTTGCTGTTTCTACCTTTTGGTATTTACGACGAAACACAAATCGTCCGCCCGACGGCGAAGTTCATGCCGCGGGGTGCGGAGTTTGTTCAGGACGAAATCGCAAAGATTCTGCCGGGCGAAAACAGAGTCGAGTGCAAGTCAGGGGCTTCGCACCGTTTCGATGTCATGATTCTTGCGACAGGTTGTCGCATTGCGCCAGAGGAAACACAGGGGATGCTTGATTCCGGCTGGCAGACGGACATATTCGATTTCTACACGTTGGACGGGGCGAAGAAATTGCGAGATCGTCTAGCTGTTTGGAAGGGCGGAAAACTGGTTGTTCATATCAACGAAATGCCGATCAAATGTCCCGTCGCGCCCTTGGAGTTTTGCTTTCTAGCAGACGAACAATTCCATAAACGCGGGCTTCGTTCTCAAGTTGAAATCACCTACGTCACGCCACTTTCCGGCGCCTTCACGAAGCCCGAAGCGTCAAAAAAACTAGGACATCTTTTGAAAGACAAAGGCATCCAGTTAGTCACAGACTTTTCTGCTGAACGGATAGATAGTACAAATCGTAAGCTGATCTGTTACGATGGACGGGAAGTGGAATATGATGTTTTGGTGACTACGCCAACCAATATGGGGGATGAAGTCGTTCGTCGATCATCCATGGGGGACGACTTGGATTTTGTTGCAACGCACAAGCATACGCTTCAATCGCTGAAGTACCCCAATATTTTCGTCATTGGAGATGCGACGAATCTGCCCGCTTCCAAAGCCGGATCGGTAGCTCACTTTGAAGCTGAAACACTTGCGGACAATGTGATGCTATACATAGAGGGGAAACCGCTTAAGGAGGAATTTGATGGACACTCGAATTGCTTTATCGAATCGGGCTTTGGAAGAGCTTTGTTGATTGATTTTAACTACGAGATTGACCCGCATGTTGGCAGATTTCCGTTTTGGTTTGGCCCGATGAGCTTACTAACAGAGAGCAGATTGAATCACTGGGGAAAGCTCGCATTTCGTTGGGTATATTGGAATTTCCTTTTACCTGCCCGTTGGATACCTGGAATTACGCGGAACAAAACTGTAAAACCAAAAACAACTTAAGTCGAGGATTATCTTGAAGAAACAAATGGCTGGCAGGGATATCGATGTGAACGAAGAGGGCTATTTGATAGACCCGAATCAATGGGATGAATCGATCGCAAATGCCATCGCTCAGGAGGAAAGTATTGGTGCATTAACGGAGGACCACTTGAAACTGATTCGATACTTGCGCGAGCAGCAATCCAAAGGTGTTTCGCTGACGATTCGCGGTATCGGAAAAAGCGGCGTTACAACAATCAAAGAGTTCTACGAATTGTTTCCCGGCGGACCACTTAAGAAGGCTTCAAAAATTGCGGGAATCCCAAAGCCTGTTGGCTGTATTTAGCTTGGGCGATTGGCGACTTTAATGGATTGGTTTTTTCAGAGGGGAAAAAAGCGTGAATTCGGAAACAAGTGCACCGGTAAAGAAGGTCATGATCGTTGTCAGTCGTGGTTCGCTGGATGCGGTTTATCCAGGTCTCATCCTGGCAAACGGAGCCAGAATGGAGGGGATTGAGGCGTCGATGTTTTTTACTTTTTATGGCCTCAATAGTCTTGTAAAAAAGACCATGCATTCGTTAAAAGTATCCACCGTTGGCAACTCTGCACTCAATATGGCAATGCCGATGCTGGGACTCCCGATGACTGTTCCATTTCCTACCTGGATGGGAACGATTCCTGGCGTTTCTTGGTTCGCCACTTCGCTTATGAAAAAGAAAATGGAAAAGCTAGGCATTCCACCTGTTGGAGAATTCCTCGAAATGATTTCCGACTCGGGTGGAAAACTCTATGCCTGCAAGCTGGCGATGGATATGTTCGACCTCGGTATAGACGATCTATGCGATCAGGTTGACGATGTACTGACAGTTGGCCAATTCTATGCAATGGCTGGTGGCGAACAGACACATATACTTTTTATATGAGTTTCGAAATCAAGTCACCTTTGTCGACAAAGCCCTATAAGCCCTGACCTCCCCATTTTCTAGGTAAATAACTCGGATCATTCGGAATCGGTACTCGTTTTGCTCTATATTGGCTTTGCTTGATTTCAGGCAGATCCACGGCGCGCATGAGGAAAGCGAAATGCTAAAATGGTTAAGGGGACTTCCGACTTCACATGCGTTGGGCTGGATTGGTATTGGCTTGCTAGCCATCGTTATTGGCTTGGTTTTTGTACGACGACTCGTTGGAATGGATGGATAGGAGCACATTGATGAAAGTTATACTCGCGACGGATGGATCTCAGTTTGCCGAGGAGGCAGCATGGCTTTTGGCGCATCTGCCACACTCGGACAGACTTGAGTTGACGGTCTTGTTCGTAAGCAACGTACCCAATTTGCATGGGACCAGTGACGCTTCTGAGTTGATGAAGCGATTGGAAACCGCGGACAGGGAAAAAGCCGCATCGGTTTTTAGGCAATTGAAAGAGCTTTTTGAAGGTGCGAACGTTTCGCTAGAGTTAGTCGTTGGACATGGTCATATCGGCACGAAGATTGTGAACGAATCAGAAGCTCGCAAGAGCGATTTGATTGTTCTAGGGGCTGTTGGCCATTCGCTGTTTGAACGCATGTTCGGAAGTACGAGTGACTTTGTCGCGACGCACGCTAAGTGCTCTGTCCTTGTCATTCGCCCGACCGGTCTCAGAAAGGCAAAACGACCTATCGATGTCTGCATTGCCTATGATGAAACAGATCCTTCGACGGCGGTCTTTGAGCAACTCGCTCATTTTGGTTGGGGAGCAAACACCAAGATGGAAGTCGTGAGTGTTGTTGCTATTCCTTTTGCTTATTCGGAAATCCCCTATGAATTCGATATTGGCGAGATCAAATCCATCCGGAGGGAAGCCGTCGAAGCAGCAGCGAATCAACTTCGAGAGCTATCGCCATATGTGGCAACGCACGTTATTGACGACAACCACGTTGGTGATGGACTTGTGCAATTCGCCAAAAAGAAAGGGAGCGACATCATTATTTTGGGCAGCACGGGCGGTGGCATGCTGAGCACGTTTCTGCTTGGAAGTGTTTCCAAATACGTATTGAGGCATGCTCAGTGTTCCGTCTGGATCGCCAGAAAGAGAACAGCATAAGGGCGAGCGGCAGTCTAAGGCTCCACCGTTGTGGAAAGTTAGTCCGGTATATTGCACGAACAGCGCGATGGGTATGACCGAAATAGACGTTGCGCACTCCGTGTTTGGAATCAAAACCTTCGTCTGTGAGGTAGTGAGTCCAAGGATTGGGGGCCTATCAGATTCCCATGTCCGCAAGTCGTTCCGCGATTAACGACAGGTTGGCTGTAAGCTTGGGATGGTGAACTTCAAAGTCTGAGATGAGATCTTTCACACGTTCAGTCAACGTTTGAGGCGATGAGGATGAATCTGACGAGGGAGTTGATCGAGCAAGGGCCAACTGAATTTCGTCAATGAGCAATCGCATTTTCGCCGCAGTCTGCTCATCGATTTGAGGAGATTCAGCTAAGTTCTGGTGGAGCGAATCCAGTGTCGCCTCTAAGTCATCGTTTGTCATGAAATCCTCCAAATCAGGGAAAATACATTGAACCGTGGTAAGTCCGCTCTTAATTCCATTGAGTTCTATGTTAGTCCGTGTGCGTAGTCAACAAGAATGCAGATCATGTTGTCTTGGTAGAGCCACCGCAAATCCCGTTTGGCGGAGCGTTTGGGAAGGATCTAGACGCTCGCGAACTAACGACGAAAAATTGGCATCCCGGAGCGCTCGAACTCTTCCTCGATAACCGGGATCTGAATCACACGGTTGGGGGCTGCTGCTATTCGAAGGACGTCGCGACAATGGACGTGACAGCTAACACTCGTGTTTGCATACAACTAAAAGTCGCATTCGCTCACTGTCGTGTGCCAAATCGACTCACGTTGAAGCGAATAGCAGTTTCAGTCCTTCCCAAAGTAGAGCCACGTTTGCCGTTTCAATAGTTGCTCTCTTCAAGGCGACACGTTGGACATTTTTGCTCAAAAACAGTGGGTCATGAAGTCTGTCGGGCGAAGAACAGCTAAGGGATTACGTTTGTCTGCGTTCAGAACAAACTCCGATTGGTACTTTTTTTGCTTTGAGGTGTTTCAACGAGGACAAGCAAACGTGCCGCGCGGTGCTGTAGCTGGATTCGAGCTTGTCAGGCGATCAAGACAAGATAGTAGGAGATACGACTATGGCAACAACACTTACTCCAACCTGCCCAAAGCAGAAGGAGCTAAGACGAAAAAGATTACAGTCAAGGGAACCTGATCTCGTTGAATACCGAGCCGATATGAAGGCAGATCCATGAATTGCGCAATCGCGAACGACATTCTGGAACACGATGGGCTAATCGAGTCGCTTCTAAACCCTTTAGCGTATGTCCATACGGTAACCGGTCCAGTGGTCGTGAACGAAACGCATATTTCTTGGGTGCTTCTCGCAGGAAACTTTGCATACAAAATCAAGAAACCGATTGTCACCGACTTTCTCGATTACGGAACACTTGCAAATCGACATCACGCATGCTGCGAAGAGCTCAGACTGGGGAATCGATACTCGCAAGGTTTGTACCTGGATGTCGTTCCGATCACTTTCGAAGAAGGCCAAATACGAATGGATGGCGACGCTCGACCGATCGAGTTCGCCGTGCGGATGCGGCGATTCCCAGAAGAGGGATTGCTAAGCAAGCGGCTTACTGAAAATCGCGTCACGATTGAAGAAATGATCCAGCTTGCCAAAACTATTGCAGGCTTTCACAGCCTTGCACAGAAGCTGGAGCAGCCACGTGTGCAAATGGTTTCGAAGATTTTTGACCAAGCAAAAGAGAACTTCGAGTTACTGTTAGACGAACCGTTGCTTCGGCAAGATCCGATACTTCAGAGACTTGAGAGTTGGACTGTTTCTTACTTTGCAAGCCATGAGGCTCTTTTTAAGACTCGAACACTTGACGGGTTTATTCGGGAGTGTCATGGCGATCTTCATTGCGGCAATATCGTTTTCTGGGCTGGGCATTGGGTTCCGTTCGACGGCATCGAATTCAATCATGAGTTTTCCTGGATTGACCTTGCGAGCGACATCAGCTTTCTGATCATGGATTTACAAGAGCGCGGGCATCCAGATTTGTCAGCGGTTTTTCTGAATGCCTATCTGGAACAAACTGGCGACTATCGATGTCTTTCGGTATTGCGTTGGTATTTGGTTTATCGTGCGTTGGTGCGAGCCAAAGTTGAGGTGATGCGAGCAAGGCAAATTCATCAGGTGCAACGTCTAGACTCAGAGCAGATTGCTCCAGCCATCGCTTACATCCGTCTTGCAGATCAGTTGACTGAGATCACCAAGCGACAACTCTGGATAACTCATGGCGTAAGCGGAAGCGGTAAAACCACTGGAAGCCAACGGATAATAGAAAAGGAAGCGGCGGTGAGGATTCGCTCCGATATCGAGCGGAAACGGCTTTTCAAAACATCATCTGCAGCGGGCTCAAGCATCGCAAATGGAGAGAGCATGTATTCTCCAACGGCTACTGAAGCGACCTATCGCCGACTATTCGATCTCGCAATGGATGTCCTTCGAGCCGATTTCCCGGTGGTAGTGGATGCAACTTTTTTAAAGCATTCAGATCGAAGTCGTTTTCAATGGTTAGCGAAGTCGGAAGGAGCCGATTTTCGCATCGTTGACTTTCGAGTAGAAGAGGAGACTCTAAAGCAGCGAATAACTCATCGGCGGTTAAAACAAGACGATGCGTCGGACGCGACTTTGGCGATTCTTGCAAATCAATTGATCGTTCAAGAACCGCTAACTGGTACTGAATTAGAGGTGACAATTGATGGAAACGAGTATTGCCTCGCAGGCGCACTGAGTCATCACGAAAACGAAGACCACTAAGTAAACTGAGTTTGATTTTATGCTGAAAGAGGACAAAATGAAAGTGCTTCTCACAACAGACGGTTCCGAATCCGCAGAACAATGCATTCGATGGTTCTCACGATTGCCGATCGCACACAGCAAATCATACGAGATCATTGCAGTGTCCAATTATCAAATCTATGGCATGGTGTCCGCGAGGGTTCACGATGAGTTCGTTCGGCTTGAATCTGCCCATGCTCGCGACTCTTTCCAACGGGCGTCAGCAATCCTACAGGAAGCAGGATTGTCAGCAGTTCAAGTGGCTGGCTTAGGACAGCCGGCTGACGAGATCACACGCTATGCAAATGAATCCAAAGCGGACTTGGTCGTTGTGGGGGCGCACGGCAGAAGTCGACTTGCCCGTATGCTGATCGGAAGCACTAGCGAAACCGTAGCTCGTCATGCGCCATGCTCGGTCCTCGTCGTACGAAGCGCAAATACGCTGCTGCCCAATAACGGTGGCCCCGTACGCATTATCATCGCGTCCGACTGTTCCGATTCGGACAACCAAATCGCCTCTCAAATCAACGCGATGGGCTTCGCTAAAAGCGCAAAACTCCAGTTGGTATCTGTTCTCGAACATCCTTACCTGCTTGAACCTGTCTTTGAATTTGATGCTCAAGCCACTCTCGAAACAACTGCTGCGATGGAAAAGTTAGCAAAAAAGCTAGAATCAACTACGTCTAATATCGAAAAGCACATGTTTGAAAAGGTGCACGTGGGAAGTTGCATTTTGGATTTCATCGCGAAACACCCGACGGATATTGTCGTCTTAGGTGACAAAGGCAAATCGGCCATTGGTCGCTTCTTTTTGGGAAGTGTTTCGCGTGTCATTCTCCACCACGCAACATGTTCCGTCTTGCTCGTGAGAAAACGGGTAGAATGAGGGAAAGGCCATCCGCGTTGCGTTTCTCCCGCATACGCAAGTCGTTTTCGAGCCGTTCAAAACATGTACGATCAATCATTGTCATCCGTCGTCGCTTTGCTTGTTAGCGATATCCGAAAAGGATTGACTGAGCGTGATGCGGCAGAACGACTAGCCCGAGACGGTCGCAACGTTCTGCAAATCGCAAAGGCGACTCGTTGGTGGAAACGACTCGCTGCGCAGTTCAATGATTTGATGATCGGTCTTTTGGTCGCCGCTGCGATCATTGCAGGGCTTCTCGGAGATTGGATCGATACTGCCGCAATTCTTGCCATTGTCGTACTCAATGCGATCCTTGGTTTTGCTCAGGAGCAACGTGCGGAACGGGCGATGGGGGCATTAATTCGCTTATCTGCACCGCAAGCTAAAGCGAAACGCGAGGGAATAATACGTTCGATTCCAGCGGAGCAATTAGTAGTTGGCGATATCATATGCTTGGAAGCTGGAGACAAATTGCCTGCGGACGCTAGATTAGTTGAGGAATTCGGACTGCAGACCCTTGAGTCTTCGCTCACGGGTGAGTCCACTCCTGTTTTCAAACGAGCCGATATCGTGCTTCCACAGCACACTCCAGTTGCCGATCGAATCAACTGCTTGTTTGCCGGAACATCGGTTACTGCTGGAAAAGCGACTGCTATCGTGACATCCACTGGGATGAATACGGAAATCGGTGGAATCGCGAGGCTTCTACAGCAAACTGAATCAGAGCAGACCCCTCTTCAGCGAAGGCTTGCAGAGCTAGGGCGCGTTTTGGTAAAAGTCTGTTTGTCGTTGGCTGCTGTAATTTTTTTGCTGCAATGGCTCCGTGGTGGAAGACTTGTAGATGTGCTTTTGACCAGTGTCAGTTTAGCGGTTGCGTCGATTCCTGAAGGACTGCCCGCCGTGGTAACAGTTGCATTGGCGATTGGGATGCAGCGAATGGCCAAACGCAATGCCTTGATTCGGAAGCTCCCAAGTGTTGAAACGCTAGGTTGTGTGACGGTCATTTGTAGCGACAAGACGGGAACGTTGACACAAAACGAAATGACGGTTCGAAGACTTTGGGTTTACGATCAATCTTGGCGTGTCGATGGAGAAGGTTATTCTGCAAGAGGTGAAATCCATCTGCTGAATGCCTCAACGGACTCACCCGATTCGACGACACAACTTAAAGTGCTGGCGCTTTTATTGCGCTACGCCGATAGTTGCAACAACGCTCATTGGTCAAATGAAACAGCCTCGACACCAGGAGCGTCGATGGGTGACCCGACCGAGATTGCATTGAAGGTGGTGGCGGCAAAGGCGGGTGAGATCTCTGAGTGGACACTCGATGATCTGGTCCATGAGAATCCTTTTGAGTCGGACCGCAAGCGAATGTCGCAGATCTATCGAGAGGATAATGGTGGGCTCGTGATGATTGTTAAAGGAGCACCCGAAGAGGTTCTCGCCGTGTCCTCCTACGTCCTTCAAGGCAGCGGTGCAGTTCCTATCCATGGCGAACACTGTCGACGCATATTGGAACGCAGTTCGGAAATGGCTTCTGAGGCGTTGCGCGTTTTGGCGGTCGGATATCGGAGCGTTTCCGATATCTTGGAGGACCGACAATCCGAATCGAATTTAACTTTCGTCGGGCTGATCGGTATGCTCGATCCGCCACGCCGTGAAGCCAAAGAAGCGGTACGCCGCTGCCGAAATGCTGGTATACGTCCTGTCATGATCACTGGCGATCATCCCGATACAGCGATCGCGATTGCCAAAGAGGTTGGCATCGCACAGTCAGATACGCGAGTGATGATAGGTGCCTCCATCGACAGCAAATCAGATAAAGAACTTGCTGAGCAAATCATGGAATATTCAGTCGTCGCACGCGTAACAGCCGAACACAAATTAAGGGTCGTCAACGCATGGAAAAGCCATGGTCATGTGGTGGCGATGACAGGGGACGGTGTGAACGACGCCCCTGCGGTCAAGGCGGCTGATATCGGTGTCGTGATGGGGATCACGGGAACGGATGTCGCAAAAGAAGTTGCCGATATGGTTTTGACCGACGATAACTTCGTTTCAATTATAAACGCGGTGGAAGAGGGCCGCGGAATTTACGAAAACATTCGCAAATTCCTGCAGTTTCTTCTTGCCAGTAACTCGAGCGAAGTAATGTTTATGTTTGCGGCCTCGTTGATCGGTTGGCCGTCACCGCTCTTAGCCATTCAAATCCTTTGGATCAATCTGGTCACGGATGGCCTTCCTGCACTCGCGCTTGCGAGCGAACCACTTGGCAAAGATCTGATGACTCGTCCTCCCCGCCCGATCAACGAGCCGATTCTCAACTGGAAGAATGGTCGCGAAATTCTCATGCATGGATCATTAATGGCAGCGGTGGCTTTGATAGGTTTTGCTTTGAGCTACCAAGGGAAACTTGAGAACCTCGATGAAGCTCGAGCGGTCGCTTTCTGCATAATGACGTTGACTCAGATATTCTACTCAATGGCATGCCGAGATCTTGACCGCATCATGCCGAGTGTAGGGCTGTTTTCGAATCCCTTTTTGGTTATCGCAATGATTGGATCGGTATTGATTCAATTGGCTGCTATTGCAATTCCATGGTCGGCAGAAATCCTAGGATTGCATGCTATGCCCTGGTCCGACATTCCTTTGATCATTTTATTAAGCCTGATCCCAGTAACGCTGGTTGAGCTCAAGAAAATGTTTTTTCCAAAATGACTTCCGTTGCGAATTCGCCACCAAATCGGCCTTCCTTCGGATTTCAGCGGGGGATTCGTTGTGGCGATAGACGTAGCTGTCTGTTGCCGTCCCACTGGCGTAAAGCCAACGGAAACGATTGCATTCGCAATCGTTGCATGGTGGCGTTCAGCGAGAAGGATCGTTTTTGGTTCATTTTAGTTGTTCAATTTCGAATCTTTGTCGCATAGGCTTGCAAACGAAGCCGATTGACACCACACTGGCTTCTGTTTCGGAATTATTTTGCAAACTCCCGTTGAAATTCAATATGCTTCGTTTAATTTTCGTAATTATCGTCTTATGTTTGCCGCCCCATCTTGGCGGATTGGGGTACTGCCAAGACAATCCAGCTGCTTATGACGCGATCGAGGATGGACCAGTATCCAGTCGTTTGGGATTGGTTTCAAACGCATCTTAAGAAGGAAAAATAATGAAAGTTCAGTTTTCATCGCGTCATTGGCTACGTACATGGCTGTCGATTCTCTGTGGCGCTATGCCTGTTCTAACGGCCGAGTCGGTGGCGCAAGAAGTAGTGTCACCGATCAAATGGAATATGTTCACAATCAACAGTCAATCGCCGTTCGAAGCATGCGGTGCCGCAGATTTCAATGGAGACGGAGAAATCGATATCTTCTGTGGCGACTCCTGGTACGAAGCGCCCAAGTGGAGTCGGCATAAAGTTCGAGAAGTCGCACCTGGCACTAATCCTCATTATTACGAAGACTTTTGCGATTCGCCGTTGGATGTCAACGGAGACGGTCGTCCGGACATTGTTACGTGCAGCTATTTTGGCAAGCGAGTCGGCTGGGTTGAAAATCCAGGTGGAGATGCAACTCAGAATTGGACGGAACACGAAATCGATTTACCGGGCAATATGGAAACCGGCGAATTGGTGGACATCAATGGAGATGGCAAACCAGATTTCCTTCCGAACGTTGGCCAATCGGTAGTTTGGTACGAACTGACGCAGCAAAAACCCAAGGTCGTTTGGACAAAGCACGATCTTGGTAAAAAAGGGGCGGGACATGGCGTAGGTGCTGGCGACGTCAATGGTGATGGCAAAATCGACATCATTACGCCAAAGGGCTGGCACGAGCAGCCTGCTGAAGCATCCTCCGACTGGCCGTTCCATGCCGAATTCGAACTTGGAGCGGCCGGGATTTTTATCCATGGACGCGACGTGGACGGAGACAAACTAGCGGACGTTGTTTACGGAATGGGACATGGATTTGGTCTGTATTGGCTTAAGCAATCGAAGTCCACTGACGGAAAACGCGAATGGAAGAAATTGGACATCGACACTACTTTTTCACAGGTTCATACTTTATTGTATTCGAACCTCGACGGAAAGGGAGAGCCGGAGCTGATCACGGGGAAACGCGTGTATGCACACGAAGTTGAACCAGGAGACACGCAAGCACCCGTTGTGTTTTCATATCAATACGATCGGTCGACGGGAAAGTGGCTAAAGGAAACCATTTTTCGTGGCGAGCCCGCATTGAATGCTCCTCCAAAGGCGCAAGATCGATGGGCCTTGAAAGACTTCCCGCGAGGCAGTGCCGGAACGGGCTTGCAAATAGCGGCAATCGACATCGACAAGGATGGAGACATCGATCTTGTCTGTCCAGGCAAATCGGGTTTGTACCTTTTCGAAAACCTTGGTCGATAGTTATGCGATTAGTCTGAAATGCCCCCGAGTTACGACAAGAGCGAATAACTCTCTAGTTCTCTCTTCGTCGTACAATGTGATCGTCATTGCTGTGATCGGTGGGCCTTCTGCTGCTCGTCAGGGGTTTCCGGCTTGTCGTTGCACGTTGATTTCCCGTCGCGGAATCGACAATTTTTCAAAAAAACTTGGTGAATACGAAACCAAAGGTTCTTCGGCCGACACTAGACCTACTGAATCGACGTTGAATCGCACTCTGTGTTGCGGTCGTCGATTGAGGAACTGGAAATTTTGCAGGAGAATCGTGATGAAGATCAGCTTGTGGTGTAGCATGGTTTTGGCCGTTGTGGTTGCAATGGGAGCGACGGAGTCGGCAACGGCTGCTGGGCCTGGAGGCGGAGGATCGTGTCGTGGTGGTCGTCCGTCATTTGACACGCTGCTGGCAGCGTTTGACGCCAATGACGATGGGAAACTGGCGGAAGACGAAGTTCCGGCCCAGGTGTGGTATCGCCTGTCAATGGCAGACGCGGACGACAACGGCTCAGTGACCCGCGACGAGTTCGATTCGTTTCGACCGGGCCGAGGCGGAAAATAGGTAATCATATGTCAAACGGCGGAACAACATTCTGCTGTCCAAACCTGCCTCGCAATTCAGCGCGGCGGGGAGTCCTGGCCGAAACGACCTAAATTCGTGCAACTGTGCATGGAATTTGGAATTCAAATTACACTCAAATTACAATGGAGATCTGTTATGAATAGGCAGATGAGCTTTCTAGGAATGGCTTTTCTTTCAACATGGCTTGTTGTGTCGGCATCCTATTCCGATGCTGCACAAGGCCGTAGGCCCTCTACGGGAGGGAGTGCGCCATCGTACGCAATGTTGCTTTCCAATTTTGATTCAAACCGCAACGGAGCGCTAGATCAATCGGAAGTTATGGTTCAAGTCTGGAACTGGCTCAAGAAGGCTGACGCCAATGGTAACTTGCAAGTGACACTGGCCGAGTACATCTCTGCAGGTGGAAAGGCATAGTTCGTGCTACTCGCTGCAAGCAAACTCTGGAATTCCGCGATCCCATGGTGTTTCATGGGATTGCGCGTTCCATTCGTCAGCGGTGACAATATCGCCGGAGTTTTCGGCCGACCTGGATCGACAGCATTTGACGTCAATGCAAACCGACATTACGGGGAGTGCTTATTATCCGCGATATTCTCGGAGTTCCTTTGGATGGTCTTAGCCGTGACGGACCAGACTGCGGAAGCCCATTCTTCGTCCATTGCGATACAGGAGGAGGATGCTCGCGACGTTGCAGCCACGCGAGCTGGCGATGGGGAAGCGTATTCGCGTCTGGTCCGGCGGTATCAACCGGAGGTTGCCATCCAGATGCGGCGGTTCAGTCGCGATCGTCTGGTGTGCGAGGAACTGGTCCATGATGTGTTCGTGGAAGCGTACCTGTCGCTGCACAATTATCGTGGCTCGGCACCGTGGCTCCATTGGTTACGAAAGATTGCCGTGCGCGTCGGTTACCGGTTTTGGACGCGACGCGAAATGAATCGCAACGTTGTCCAAATCTCCGACGAGGACTGGCAACGTTTACGAGGTGCGGTTTCTGCGCCTGGCAGCGCCCAGGAGGCCGCGGATTTGGTGGCTGCATTGCTCGAACGGCTCCCTCCTTCCGACCGATTGGTCCTGACGCTACTGTATCTCGATGAGTGTTCAATGGCCGAAGCGGCTGCCCGAGCGGGCTGGACCATCACAGGAGCGAAACTCCGTGCGTTTCGCGCACGAAACAAACTCAAACATTTGATCGAACAAGGTGACTCATGAACGACAAATCGCTATTGGGATTCGAGCGACTCGCCTCGCAGGCGACAGTCGAACCACCACTACGGCTGGACGTCGCCAACCGTGTACTCAATACGCTGCATTCGCGAACAGTAACTCGCGCAGTGGAGCGCGACATCGTAATGTTCGGTGGCGCATCCATGATTGCCGCTAGCATGGCGATTGCAGTCTGGCTCGGAGCAGCCGACGAAATATTGCTTCCAATGATTCAGCCTTTCGTCACGGTGTTGCAATGAGCGAATCCGGCGAACAAACTGCAATGCTCCCCCAGTCGGTGCCGCGTCGGTGGCCCCTTGTTGCACTCATGACGGCGATCTTTCTCAGCGGCGCGATCGTCGGTGGTGTGGGGGGACGCTTTGTTGCCCGCGATCAAATGCTTTTCATTTTGCGCCATCCGGAACAGGTGCCCGATCGTATTCTCCCAGGAATTCGCTCCAGCCTGAGCCTCAACAATGAGCAGACTCGTCAGGTGGAAGGCATCGTTCGCCGACGACATGCGGCGATGGAAGTCGTCCGCTCAAAGTGCTACCCGGAACTGCTCGCCGAATTTCAAGCTATGCGCACCGACATCGCCGAAGTCCTCACGCCGGAGCAGCGTACGCGTTGGAAAAAGCTCAGCGATTCGGTGGTGCAACGCTACTTGCCCGCTCCACCCGCCACAAGCACTCAAGAAGGCAAATGAGATGCCTTTCTGTGGCACAACGTCGGGGTCAGCGGGGCGAGCGCGAAATTTTTCGACCTGTACGATTGAAATGGGAAAAATCCGAAAGCTAGCTTTTCCCTTAAGGCGAGGGCAGTTTGAAATCTACCTGTAAATTGGGTGCCCGAGCCCCTTAGCTGGAACGCTTCCTCGACACCTCACGTTGTGAATTCTTGAATTCATTCATCTGATTGGCAAGCTCAATGCTAAACGGCCAATAAGGATTGCCAAGAATCAGCCGCGTAATTGCAAGTCCCTGAATCAATACATACATCGCCGTTAGCAAGACGATGGGAAATGAAAGCCAGTACAAAGTCCGGTTGGCGAGTATGCTTACTGAGTATCGCCCATTCTCTCCGCTTGCTATGAAGCTCTCGACGTCGCGTTGGACGGAATCATGGCAATTCAGATCAATCGGCGCACGCAATTCATCACCCTTGCCATTAGAAAGCACCAACTCAAAATTGTCTTCCGAAGTGCCACGTCGATTGAGGCGATTTTCAGCTTCTGAGAGATTCGCGTTAAACCCTTGCTTCTTGCCTTTGTAACTTTCAATGCGAACATTCGAAACGTTGGTCAAGCGCTGGGTGTAGTAGGGCACGACAAAGAACATGCATCGTTTTACCGATGCGGTAATGTTTTCGTTGTCGCGTTCGAGGGTCATGCGCGAAACAGGTGCAAATGCCGTCCATGAGGCTGGAAAGACGACGAATATCAAAAACATCATCAACTGCGTTGAAATGCTCCCCGAGCGACTTTGTTTGATAGATATTCCTGTCCTACGTATTTGTCGAGATCGCATAAAAACGTTCGCAGCGAGAGGGTAAGATGGCAGAGAAACGGGAGCTGAACACTACAATGACCGAATGGCTTTCGTCTCACTAATGATCCTCCCAAAATGCTCTTGGTGTTGTCCTGAATCAAGCTCTGAGTTGAAGGCGTCGGCGATTTTTTTTATTAAGGCTGGGTAGACAGGATCGTTGGCGTCGGTAGTCAAGTAGAGATGTTTGCTGAGAGTGAGTTCTTGTGCATCCTTTTTAAATACCAAGTCCAATTTCGTGTGATCATCGCCGAGCGTTATTCGGCGGCCTGTGTATTCGTGGTATTTGTCCTCCAATATGTTGGCTTTCGTCCACCCCATTTCTCTAAAAACAAAGTCCAGAAAAACTGGGTGCATCGATGGCTTGACTGGGTAAAGACAGTAGTAATCATCATCTCTAATTTTGCCATGCCAATGGATCGGTCTATCCAACTTTCTCAACTGCAATTTGGAGTCGCCACTGGCAAGAGTAGTCCACTCGAAGTACGTATTAAACCACGCAATGTCGATCTCTTCCATCTTCGTCATACGAGTCTCTGTGTCGTCGTACTTCACAACATAGCTATCATCCTTTTCGAAATCAAAGACGATGATAGCATGCTCTGAATCAGGCAGATCTTCCGTGGCTGTATTCCAGGAGTCGAAGTTGCCATGAAAAGCAATGCATCTCTTGTTTGGAGAAAGAGCCAACGCTCCATCAGGGAAAGTGACGCTATAGTTTTCGATACTTTCATTGTCTTTATTGAACAACCATTTATTGCCTGTGTGGATGTCAAAAACAAGATGTCGGTTCACCAGCAACAGATTTCCGCCTTTCAGTAACTCCAGATTTTCCATGCCGACAATTTCACTCACCGAATAGACATTGAACTCCTCGTCCGGTTGACCATTTTGGGCATCGAGAAATTGCAGGCTCGCAAAATCATGCCCATGTACCGCAAGTGGCTCGACAACGGGTGTCCCTTCTTTGAGGTAAATCAAGTACAGGCTTTGGCTGCCCGCAAGCAGGGTAGGTTGCGCAGCGTCTGCCAAAGCATAGACTTTCCACAAGAATGGCAGCCCGGTGTTGGTTTGCAGCCTTCCAGGGAAGGCGATCGACTTTCCTTGAAACCAAAGCGAGTACCGAGCACATGCTTCACCATTCCATTCGGCTGCGTCGAAATCTCCTGCTAACGCGAGCGGCATCGCCGTAACGACTGCAGTATCAAGCTTTTCACTGAGTTTTTGACGATAAATTTCGTTGGCGTCTCGGGGCATCGTGTTACTTTTCGCGAAGACTTCTGTATGTACAATATCCTCGGGGTGCTACCGAATAAGGGCATACCATTTTACGGCATGAATGATCGAAGCAATAGGTATCGCGATAGAAAGCAATCTCACGGAAATCGCCCGACGCTTGGCGGGAATTCCCCTCAATTGCGGAAATCGAAGGATGGGGATCTTTGAAAGGCATGCAAACTGGTCGCCGAATATTGCGTTTTGTCAATGGTGAGATCACTCCGGCAACTCGCAACGGCTAACTGTTAACTATTTCAGCATAATCGCAACATCATGGTATTAAGGCCAAGGTTGGATTCGAGCACCAGGGGAAACAAAGGTGTCAGTGACGTTCCAGTGACGCTTATCGATTTACAATTTTTGTCCATTTGGATTAACTAGAATGCAAACTCACGGGAATCGTCCAACATTTGGTGGCCTGTTGTTGCAACACGTCATCGTTTTTCTCATCTGCGTTGTGTTCCCTGGTGGGGTAACGTTGATGGCTCCGGCGACATGGTTGACGTTCGAACGAAGCCAAGAGACGGTGCGTTGTACGGCCCGGACATGCGTGTTCTTCGTCGTCCCGTTCAAAACTCAGAAAATTGATCAAGTGACTTCAATTGGCAACCGCGAGCGCTCGGGGAAAACCGAACGAGAACGTAAATACGGTCGTACCACCGACAAGATTGTCCATGTCGATGGTGAAGGCTTGCTTCAAATTCACGGAGCTGTTGATCAGTTAGTCGAGGTGAGCGTTTCACCAGCTAGCCTTGAAAATGTTGTGAAGAAGTCCAACGACTTCTTGAACTCCACCCAAGAGGGCTCTTCGACACTATTTGCGATCGCCAATTGGAAGTTTGGCGCCATCATGGGCGGTATTCTTACGTCCTTTACGGCACTGTATGTCGTTGGCTATACGTTAGGGGCGCTGAAGTGGATACTCACTGGCCTGAAGAGGTCGGGCTCGATATCCAAACAACGTATTGCCGACGCAGATATGGAAACTAGCAGTTGATCGTGTCAATTCATTGCAACATTCGAACCCTCCGTTTCATCCACCCGAGCCGCGATAAATTGCTCGTCTCGGTACTGCTCGCTGCGGTCGTTGGTTGCAGCAATAACGGGAGACAGCAACCGAATAACAACATTGAGGCAAATGTGCAATCATCAAGCCCCAGAGACACAAAAGTTGACCCGCCGAATGAATTCGGATTTGCCAAAATCAGCTTTCGCGTTGGAAATATTTACCATGAGGGAATCGTTGACGCCCAAGGGAAAGAAGTCATTCGCCCTAGTTCGGCGTTACTCGTGAACGATATTGGCGGCAATCTTGCTTTAGTGCAGATGGCGAGTAAGTTCTTGTTCGTACCTTTGGATCAAGGACTCGTGCCCTCCGACGATCTCGACAGTGTCGATGGATTTCAATATGCCGAACCCTACCGATGTGGACTCGCTATGGTCAGCGTCAACGATACTCGGTTTTACATTAACGCGAATTTTGAAAAAGCATTCGACGCAGATTTCGAATTCGCCGAGTCCTTTCATCATGATCGCGCAATCGTCAAGGTCGATGGTCGCTACCGAATCATCGATACTAAGGGGAACACGATTGCCGAACTGAACTACGATCAAGTCAACCCTCAAAGTCCATGGTGCTGGCAGGTGACCAAGATTGAGGAAGAAAAGTATCTAAGCGGCTTTGTAGACTTGAACGGGGACTTGATTACGGAGTTGATCTACGATTACGTGGGCAATTACGACCCAGAGATCAAGCGAATTCCCGTTGTCAGAAATAAACGCCATGGTTTTCTCGATGAACATGCAAAGGTCGTAATCGCTGTGAAGTACGAGTATGCAGAAATTTTCGATCGAGGTAAAGCCAGAGTCGTTCTCAATGGCCGAAGTTTCTTTATCAATCCAGATGGCATGGAGGTTCCAGAGTAGTGTCAATGAAAAGCAAAGATTTTTGGTTAGTCGAATTGGGAGTTGGTATGGGGCCGCTGGTTCTCGGAACCGAGTTTGAGCCGTTGCTGGACGTACTGCGAGAAAACAGCATCGATGTTGATCGGTTGACGTTGGACCGGTCAGGCAAAGTCCACTTACCAATAATCGGCACTCACTTGTTTTTTTTAGAGGCACGCCCCCAGACGCTTGCACGGATCGATGTTTCAGATGAACGTCTTCGATTTGGGTCACTCTCTGTTATCGGAAAGCGAGCGCATGGAATCGTTGGCTTGTTCAAGGTTCCGCGAAAGGAAACGCTTTGGTGCAACCTTGAAACTGAGGGCAAAACATCGGAGATTGTTGCCAAGGGAAATACAACTGAGCAAAGTCGCGAGTTGTTGGCGCGAGGGACGATTTGGATCACTTCGCTCGGTCTAGGTCTCACACTTCGCGATGGACTAGTCGCAACTGTCCATCTATGTAATCCCGCTCAGTCACCTCGTACCGGCAGTGGTCCATGGACCAAGGAGCAGCAGAGGTTATCCGAAGTTCGCGAGCTACCTGTAACGACGGCTGCACCCACTCCCCGTAAACGCAAATCGATACTGAGCGTATTGCTTCACCTTGCTCTTGTTGCATCGATCGGCGGATTGATATTTTCGGCGATTCAATTGCAGCAACGATGGGACCGAGCTTCTGAAGTACCAGCGGTAGTTGTTGCATTGGACCCGCCCCCACCCAATCCCTTGCCAGACAAGATTACAGTGAGTTTCAATGACGCCGATGGTAATGAGCAACGCCGAACACTTGGCCATATGCAGTTCTTGACGACGCCCAAGCTAGGCGACGAAGTGAATGTTCGATTTTTACCCGAATCACCCGACAAGGTCGTTGGCCCCGTTGCTTATCGGGATGTAGGATTCGAAACGGCTTTCCCATATGGAATTGGAATACTCGCAATCTATTCCATTCTGCAATTGGCCTTATTCGGGAGGTTGCCATTTCGGAGTATACGCCGGGTAAGTTGACGCCATGGCCACGGCATTTGCTCCACGAATTGCAATTGACGTCTACTTCCTCTCCTCCTCCAACCGTAGCACTCGCCGCTCCTCGATCATTCTTGGAAATCCACATCATGCTCGCTGCTCTGATCACTTTATTCGATTGATCGCGTTTTGAAATTGCCCGACCTGGATAACGCAATTCTGGTCACGGTTGCGAGCAAGACGTTCTCCCTTCGGCAAGGCGTCGCCGAATTCCTGGTCTATGTGCCGCTGGAATTGCTGCAAGAAACAGAAAGCGTGGGGTCAGGCGTTGCAGCTCGCAATCGAAACCGACGCCGATTCGATCTCCTGCCGGCCAGATTGGCTCACGGAAACCTTGTTCAACATCAATGCGAAGCAAGAAATGAAGATGGTTATCCATGATGCTGCGCCGGCGACGGAAGCCGACTTGCCGGCTGAAGTTCAGTCGCTGATCGCTTATCGCAACTCGGAAAGCGAGCATTCCGAAATTCCTCACTCGGTTTGGCCGCTTGTCGAGGAAACCAAACGATAGACTCAACGGTCGACCTCGACTTGCTCAAATTCTCGTCCGGAAAACCGACCAACGATCTCGCTTATTTCAGAGATGGTTCTCTCAGCACCAGCCCTTTGAAGCACCATCATGCGACGCCCCGTAGAAGTGGCTCGATCGATTTCCCAAGCAATGCCATTGCGGTATCTGCGATTCAGCCGAGCGGCAACCAACGCCACCAATCGGACTTGATACCGAGCCCAAAGTACACTCGCCGCATCCTGCGATCCCGCCCGCCACAGCTCGATCAGATCACGGCTGGCTCAATCGAAATAGGAAGCAGCTTCAGATGTTCGTTGAACGCCCTATTCAAAACGGAGCGTCGTCCGCGTACCAGCCACCATGGGAGGTTTCGTCCGCACTGTCCATGAAGGATCGCAGAAATTGTCTGAGTTCCTCACCGACGCGCAACACCTTTCGCCAGCGAAAATCGTGTGGTGGTTTGGGGCCCAAGTCGGCTTCGCAGTCGTCGTCCTCTAATTCGTCTGCTTCAAACTCGCCGAGGTAACGTTCCAGATGAGTAGTCAGTTCGTTCAGAAACCTCAGCAACCCAGTGACGTTTGGTTCGACGTTGCGAGACAACTGCCACTCGGTCGATGCTTCGCATGCCTGCCGCAACGAATCATATGCAGGCGGAAGTTCCTCGATGTGCTGTTCCACCACAAGGCCAGCATCATGCTGTGCAAGGATACGAAGCTGCACGACGAGTGACACAACGCTGTGCGCGACCTTATTCAGTCTTTGGCCCAGTGGAATTTCGCCAGTTTTGTCGTTCACGATCAGCCGCCAGACATCACCGAAGTTCGATGGTGGCTCGGAATACTGCGGCGGCAATCCCCATTCTTTGGCAAGGTCCCTCTCCTGATCCATCTGCTCGCTCATCGCCCGATAATCCGCCTGGTCGCGTTCCCACGATTCGATCGTTTCGTGGTGGTAAGCAAATGCAAACAAATCGTCCATGTTGCAGCCGTCCATGTGCCAGAAGCCGATTCCCGGCATGGCTGCCAAGGCCTGACAACACGGACAATCCGGATCGATGGGATGAAACTGTCCGCCATTCGGCTGCCGTCGTCGTTCAAGATTAATGATGCCTCGCGGTGTCCGCATCGGATCTTCATCCCACGGCGCATCAAGCCATTGTTCGCCGATCTTCCGCAGCCCAATCACTTCATCACGGACAAATGTGTCGAGCTCACGCTGCGAGGTCTCCAGCGCCGCATGTTCGGTGTCTGACATCGCTCGCAAACGGTCCCAGCATGACCACGCAACTTCACGAACATAATCGTAGTACATCACAATTTCGCAAGTGTTGAAGCCGCTAAACTGAAACGCATGAGATTCCGGGCTGATCCCTGGCGGACATTGTTCCAGCATACTCCAGTGATGTTCGCGGTCGCTCATGTCACCGCTGAGCCGAGCGCGATCTTGCAGCAGCACCGTTCGAGGAAGCTGATCATTGAGTTCCGCACAGGGCGTCATCAGCCAGTCCGCGTGAATGTCGCGAATAGTGTCGTAATAAATGCGGTGTTCAATGTCTTCCGCTGGATTTTCCCTACGAGCCAGTTCGTGCATCGTCAGCGTTTCGGGTTCCGGTTGAGGTTCCTCGGCGTAGCGTTCGTTCCAGCGACGTCGACATTCAAGCCATTCCAAGTGAACTAGTTTCGCGATCTCGTTTCTTTGAGCAAACTGTCGCCGACAGCCATTAATGATCGATCGCAGCATCGGCTCGCCATAGAAGATTTCACGTAGGTCAGTGACTGGCTGGTCGGCTCGCTCCAGCCGACGCATGCGAGCCGTTCCTTCCCAGCTCATTGCATCGCGCACAATCAGCCAGTCGTCTGCCAGACGATAGCTGAGGGACACCGTCCCACCCTCGACGGATTCGATGTTGTGCCGAGTGATGACTCCCTTCCGCCCGGGAGAAGAATACGAGGAATCGATCACTACAAACCGCGCCGCAATGTCGATCACCACCAATCCTGCGTCCCATGGCTCAGCATCGATGGCGTGACGAAAGTGCGGGAAATGTCCTCGGGGGGGCAATTCCAGCGCAAATCGATCCACAGCAGCATCCATTTCCGTCAGCGAAACAGGATCCGCACTCAGCGCCGCAATGAACCACTCCGCTACCGACCCATGCACTGTCCCGGATCGGTCTTCGTTCGCATCGCGAATCACAAGTTTGACTTCCGACATCTGATTTCCTAATTGTGAGATGAATCGATCCGTTTTATTGCTCCACCGGTTCAACGTCTTCGTTCTGGTATAGCTTCCGAATCGGCACGGCGTTGTCAATCGAGCGGGGCGAAAAATGGACATCTATTTGACAGACAATTCACAACCTCAGCCGCAAAGGCAAAGGCCATTCCTTCGCCGGGGAGAGGCTTGCGCCGGGGTCAGGGAGAGGCTTGCGCCGGGGTCAGGCTTGGTTTTCGGTTTTCAGGCTAAGACCTAAGCTAAGCATTGCACGCTACGCTACAAACTCTAAGCCAAAAGTGCGTGCAACGGCAAGATTGGTAACAGTCCCTTTGTGAATATTAAGAGAATCTCGCAGCGCCTTTGAGTTTACAATGCATTTGTCTACTCCATCTTCTGCGAGTTGAACTACCCATGGAAGGGTCACGTTGCACAACGCAAAAGTACTTGTTCGCCCAACTGCCCCTGGCATGTTGGTAACGCAGTAGTGGACCACATCTTCGACGACGTATGTTGGATCTCGGTGAGTCGTTGGTCGGCTCGTCTCTACGCATCCACCTTGATCGATGGCAACGTCGATGATTACGCTTCCCGGCTTCATCAATCTCAAATCGTCTTTGCGAACTAGGTACGGGGCCTTTGCGCCTGGGATTAGGACTGAGCCAATGACTAAATCGGCGCGGCGAAGCTGCTCACGAATGGTGTGCCGGTCGCTAAACAGGGCATCCACGTTGGGCGGCATCACGTCATCCAGATAACGAAGCCGATCTAGGTTGACATCGAGAATAGCAACGTCCGCTCGAAAACCTGCAGCGATTCGAGCTGCATTGGCACCTACAACACCACCGCCTAATATGGTAATGTGAGCTGGTGCGACGCCCGGTACTCCGCCTAGCAAAATGCCTCGACCCATTTGAGGTCGCTCCAAGTACTTGGCTCCCTCTTGAATACTCATGCGACCAGCCACTTCACTCATCGGCGTCAGCAATGGCAAACGCCCCTGACTATCTCGCAATGTTTCGTAGGCCAAACAGCTAGCACCTGACTGCAACATGGCCTCGGTCAGCGTCTTGTCCGCAGCGAAATGGAAATACGTGAAGATAGTTTGCCCTGGACGGATAAACTGCCACTCCGATGGCAATGGCTCTTTCACTTTGACGATCAAGTCGGCTTGTTTAAAGATGTCCTCGCCGGACGCGCACAGTTCGGCCCCTGCTGCGAGATAATCATGGTCAGCCAATCCCGAACCGATCCCAGCGCAGGATTGCACCAAAACCTTGTGACCGCGCGTTACCAGCTCCTCGACACCAACAGGAAGGATGGCAACTCGGTATTCGTCTTCCTTGACCTCTTTCGGGATTCCAACAATCATCAGCACTCGCTCCAAAAGGGAAAAATTCCAGATATGACAATCAACCGGAGTACATGCAGTGTAGCGAGCCTCGCGTTTCTCATCGATCCTATAGAGCGAAAAAGTTTGGCGCCAGGCCATCGATTGACGGATTAAGATACAATCCAGATTGGCGACAACCGTTCGCGCCTGCCGATTTTCTTCAAACCTGTTCCTACCTTAAACGAGTTCCACTGTGGCGCAGACCTCAACCTACGATCCCTACGCGATGCCGACGGATGCCATTCTGGAGCCGCCGAAGTCCTTCTTTAAGGCGATGAGAATGATTGGGCCCGGGATCATCTTAGCAGGGACGATTGTCGGGTCGGGAGAGCTTTTGTTGACAACAGCCCTTGGTGCAAAAACCGGCTTCATCTTTTTGTGGCTCATCTTATACAGTTGCGTCATCAAAGTTTTTGTTCAAATTGAAATTGGACGGCACGCCATTTCATCGGGACAACCTACCTTGGGTGCCTTGAATGCGCTATCCGGACCGCGTTTTGGAGCGCATTGGTTTGTCTGGTGGTGGTTGTTCATGATGCTCGCTACAGTTTTTCAACTTGGTGCCATGACTGGAACAGTCGGACAATCATTGAATCTAGCGTTTCCAGTGGTTTCCCAAAATCTTGAATCGAGTCTTCCACCTGGTTCGTGGATTGCGACTTCGCTGGCTACGCGACCCGAGCTACCATGGGCGTTTTTGACATGCCTGATCGCAATTGGACTTCTATGGAGCGGCAGCTACAAACGAATTGAGATTGTGACCACCGCAATTGTTATCGCTGTAACTCTCCTAACCGTGACCGCTACAATGTTGCTGCCATGGACTTCGTACCCGATTCATTGGTCCCAAGTTCTTGACGGATTGAAATTTCAATTTCCTTCTGCAGAGGCGCAATCGATCGCAACTGCCTTCGGAGTCTTTGGCATTACTGGAGTCGGTGCCACGGAACTTTTTTACTATCCTTACTGGTGCTTAGAGAAGGGCTACGCTCGGTATGTTGGGCCAAGAGATGGCAGCCAAGATTGGAACCGAAGAGCTCGAGGTTGGATTCGCGTCATGTACATCGACGCCTGGATCAGCATGATTGTCTTCACGATTTCGACAGTGTCATTTTATTTTATGGGAGCAGCAGTCCTTCATCCACAAGGATTGGATCCGAAAGGGACGGCGATGATCGAAACTCTATCGCATATGTTTGTGGACACATTTGGTGATTGGACTCGGATCGTCTTCTTGATTGGGGCCGGTGCGGTTTTGTTCAAAACGCTTTATCTCTCATGTGCCGGGAACGCCCGAATGACGGCCGATTTCTTGAGTCTAGCTGGCGCCGTTCGGTATCAAGACGTTTCACATCGAGCAAAATGGATTCATCGTTTTTCTCTGTACTTCCCAGTATTGGCGCTTTTACTCTTTTTGCTCTTCGCCAATCCAAAATCGATGACTGTCGTAGGCGGATTTGCTCAGGCAGCGACCCTGCCTATGATTGCAATCACAACTCTTTATTTTCGCTATCGGAAAATTGAAGCGGCTTTGGCGCCATCGAAGGTTTGGGATACGATGCTGTGGATTGCAGTCGTTTCGATCACGCTTGTGGCCACTTATGCGGTGACTAAATCGACTATTGACTTCAAAGAGATGCTCTTCCCAACTAAACGCTAATGTTTATCCCGCACAGAGGCGCGTGAGTTTGGTTGGCGAGCGTGCCACCCAATTTACAG
>JAYTVL010000017.1:0-2740 GCA_043744075.1 Pirellula sp.
AGCGAATAATCGCTGCTTCGCTCAAAATTCCACCACAATTCCGAAAAGACCAAATTCCGTGACTAGCTATGAATAATCCGCGCTAGCGTGCGGGCTGGAAGACTACTCTATCGTTTTAGTACCTTGAATCGTATTGCAATGTGTATTAAGTTAGAGGACTGGTGGTAAGGACTGGTCTGCATTTACGAACGGAAGAGCAAAATGGCACGCGATGAAAACAAGCGGAAGCAAAAGCTAGCAAAACGACACAAGCGTTCCGCTGAAATCAAAAAGAAACGAAACAAATCCGTCAATATGTCCAATCGAGAATTTCTCCTCGCAGCCGAGCGGGCGCCATGGGTTGGATGTTACATGAATGGATCGGACGGCATGAACAATATTGTCGCAATCCGCCAGTCGCGGTCTGGCCCCATGGCCTGCCTTTTCCTGGTCGACACGTATTGCTTGGGAATAAAAGATTCGTATCTTATCAAAGAATTCGATTTGGAGTCATTCCGCGAAGATGAGCGTCAACGCGATTTTAAATCCATTTCGCCCGCCAAAGCCTTAAAGCTGATCTCGAAGTCCATCGAGTTTGCACGCGGAATAGGCTTTGAGCCACATCGGGATGCGTTGACATGCTCGCTGATTTTCAGCGATGTGGATGCAAACGAATGCACGGAAGAGTTCGAGTTTGGTTCGGACGGTAAACCTCTGTACACCAATGGCCCACGAGACTCGCGAGAACGCCAAGTTATGATAATGAACACCTTGGCCAAACTTGGCGACGGTAACTATCACTTCATTCTCGGCAGTCCTCAGGGCTCCGATTCCTCAGTTTTCAATGATTTGAGCGACGAAGATTTCGACGAGGAAGACCTAGAGGATGAGGACGAAGGTGATGAGAATTCCTTCCGATCCAACGGGCAAGAGGTACTTCGTTCCGTAAGATAAAGTCACACGTTGTCTCAAAGTGCATTTGTAGAACGATTGTCCTCAATCGTTCAGTGTGCTGCAATCGACTTAGAACGATTGAAGGCAATCGTTCTACTATTGGCTAGGCACCATGTTCCGCATCCTGCTGAAAAAGTACATCAATGAAGCTAGATTATTGTGGTGTGCATGTGCATTGGTTGTTTTTTTCTTTCCGTGGGTTCGGATTTGGACGGTTAGTCAGTTTGAATTGAGCGGCTTCGCCCCGCTCATCGAACAGTTCCGATCGTTCGAGAAATTCTCCCCAGTTCCTCTCGAACAGTTCCTTACCTACCACGGCATGATCGGGTTTACGTTCGATGAGCCGGTACTAATCTTGTGCATTCTCGTTTGGAGCATCGCAAGAGGTTCTGATGTGGTAAGCGGTGAGCTTGGCCGCGGAACGATGGAGATGTTGCTTGCCCAGCCGCTGAGCCGTGGTCACGTCTACGCGGCGCACGCGGTCGTAACCATCACGGGATTGATGTTCCTTTGTGCGTTGGTTTTTTTGGGGATCTATCTCGGGATTCAAACCAATTCGACACCGGTAAGCAGTACTGGCGTGTTTCGGCTTCCGATTTTTAATTACAGTGTTAGCAATCCATTTGGTCAGGCCACGACTAAGATGGTTCCGCTTTCTGAGTTGGTGTCGCCAAGCGTGTATCTTGTTCCGACGCTGAATCTATTTTCGCTTGGCTTTATGCTTCTCGGCTTAAGCGTCATGGTGAGTTCGTTTGATCAATATCGATGGCGAACGATCGGCATAGTGATCAGCGTTTATGTCTTGCAACTGTTGCTTTTTATCCTATCCAAGTCGACACCACGACTTGGCCATCTGAAGCCGTTTAGCTTCCTCGCTGCATACCAGCCAGACTGGATCGTGCAAGTGGTTTATCATTCGCCTGCACTTGCTTGGTCCTGGTGGATCGTACCTGAGGCGACCTCAAAGGGTAGGACTGAATTGCCGCCACATTTCGGTCCGATGTCCTACGTTTCATTGCTGATTGTGTTAGGATGTATCTGTTACACGATTGGGTATTTTAGGTTTAGGTCACGCGATTTGCCAGCACCGCAGTAACCATGCTTCCACACAACGACAAAGCTGCTTTGCGTACCTATAGGTCATACCCCCTGGCGTAAAGTCAAATGGCACTCACTTTGAGCCGCAACGCGCTAGCGTGCGGGCTGAAAGGCTAGTAATCACCTGCAAATCCGGCCCTCATGCTAGCGCATTGAGGCTCCAAAGCACTAGTAGCAGACTGACCTACGGGTTGGGTACCAAAAAACTCAAATGATGTGCGCAGTGGGCCAATTGGAGCGCAACGACTTCGTCGTAGTCCAGCTTGCCAAAAAGTGGCGACGGATGGATTGGCCCTCGATAGGTTGCAAGCCGATCGATCACTGCGGCAAGTCGTTCGACCGTTTGAAGCGTCGAATCTGGATCGGCATCTGGCTTATGCACTGTTTGGGGCATCGTGGGTTGCCCGGTCGACATGCGCTGATTGTCAACGAACTTTTTGTATAGCGACTTTCCTTGCGAGATTCGCATGATGCCAATCAAGATTTTTATGAGCAACGGCATCTTCGGGAAACCGTCCATCGGAAAAGTCATCCAATCCGCAAGATGGTTGGCCATTTGGTCCAAATCCCATTCGCCTGTTTTCGCGTATCCCTTTGATAGTAGGTTCAGCAAATCTGACTTTATGTCCGCAAGATTAGAAAAACGAAGATTTCGGCGTTCCATTTGCATTGGCTCCAATCGGTTAAGCGAGCGTCGGATCAAGTAATA
>JAYTVL010000018.1:0-9098 GCA_043744075.1 Pirellula sp.
GTGGTGCTGACCAGCGGTGGCGGCGGCCAAACTCTGCAAACGCGTTATTGGGGCAACGGATTCTTGCCTGCCCAATTCGGAGGAGTTCAGTTCCGTAACGCGGGCGATCCCGTTTTGTTCGTGTCGAATCCGCCGGGCGTGAGCGGCCAGACTCGACGACAATTGCTTGACGCAACCAACGAGCTCAATCAAATGGCTTTTGGCAACATAGGCGACCCTGCTATCGCTGCGCAGATCGAAAACTATGAGTTAGCTTTTCGAATGCAGTCGAGTGTTCCCGAACTGACGGATCTTTCGAAAGAGTCGCAAGAAACACTTGATCATTATGGAGCGACTCCAGGCAAGCCCTCGTTTGCAAACAATTGCTTGCTCGCGAGAAGGCTTGCAGAGCGCGGTGTCCGATTTATTCAGCTATGCCACCGTGATTGGGATCACCATGGAGGTTTGCCGAAAGGTCTACCGACAAAATGCAAGGAAACGGACCAAGCTTCCGCGGCCCTATTGCTCGATCTAAAACA
Source organism: Pirellula sp. (assembly GCA_043744075.1). GTDB lineage: Bacteria > Planctomycetota > Planctomycetia > Pirellulales > Pirellulaceae > JBKCUI01. Next base: position 519 of record JAYTVL010000018.1, read on the forward strand.
GCGAGGATTGCTGGACGATACGATCGTTGTCTGGGGTGGCGAGTTCGGTAGGACTGCATACAGCCAAGGTGAAATCAAGCCGGACAGTTTTGGACGCGATCATCATCCTCGCTGCTTTACGATTTGGATGGCAGGAGGTGGTTTGCGAAAGGGCTATATTCACGGCGAAACCGATGAATTCGGATACAACATCACCCGAGATCCGGTACACGTTCATGACTTGCACGCCACACTCTTGCAACTCTTGGGTGTCGACCACAAAAAACTTATATACCGCCATGAAGGACGCGACTATCGATTGACGGACGTTTCCGGGAATATAGTTAATGAGTTGATCGCGTAGTCAGAGTAGAGCAGTTGTTCTCAACTGCTCAGCGCATTCACCAACCAGACGAGCTGGTTGGGGATTCAATCCCTGACTTAGTCTTAGTACAGTCGATCTAGGCTTCTAAGGCGCTACTAAGGCCGATGGCGAGGAATTTCTGCCTTAAAATCGCCTAGGCTTGGCCAATGCAATCGCTTGCCAAGGTCGACTTCGGCGATTGCAATGGTTCCCCATTCCTTGGCTTGAGCAAGCATCGTACCATCATGGCCGAAGACAGCCGAAACCATCCATTTCTTCTCAACGTCGGTATGCGTGCTACTCACCAAATAGACGTGATTCTCGCAAGCTCGAGCGGCACCCAGCATCGGGTTGCAGCCCATGACGGGCCACGCGATGACTTCTGCGCCGTTGTTGCTCAATGCTCGTGCAACCTCGGGAAAGAAGCCATCGTAACAGACCATCATTCCCACTTTGCCGAATCGTGTTTGAAAGACTGGGTACTGGTGGCCTGGAGTTACTCCGCCGTCGATTTCGCCTCGCGGCAAACAAACCTTGCGATACTTTCCGACAATGGCACCGTCGGGACCGATCAAGACCGCGACGTTATATATCAATGGGCCATCGCGTTCAACTAAGCCGGGAACTAAATAAATCCCGTGCTTCTTTGCGAGTTCACCAAAAAAAAGTGTCGATGGACCTGGAATCGATTCTGCAACATCAACGTAAGTCGAGCCGCTGCCGTAGGTCACAACTTCCGGTAAAACCAAGAGATCCGCTCGCTTCTTTGCCGCTTGTTCGATCAACGGAATAAAAGCGTTTCGACGTTCCGCTACCGTTTTGGCGTTACGAGGCACAAAGTGAACGGTCGCTAGTCTAACAATACGTGGCTCCGGCGGCTGCGTCGTATACAACAATACAGAAGCCCATTCCAATTTTGCTTTAGGAGCCCAACGGAATTCGAGCTCCACGATGGCTTGCGAAGCTTTCGGAGGTGCCAAATAGACGCCCGTCAATTCTGTCCAACCTGAAGCGTCTTTCTCACCATCGATGGGATAATCGGGTTCGGACGGAACAGTTGAACCTGGAGCATACGATGCGGTCGATGGTTCAGCGTGGTGGACGTGTTTTCCATCTTTGTCGCGCCAAAGAATCCGAGCGACCCCAAAACGTCGTTCATTCTCGACTCCCGCCATTTTACGTGATGCTGAAAAACGATAGTGTTTCCCGCTTTCCACATTGAATTTCTTGGTCCAACCGCCTTGCTGCCCTTCGTTTGCCCCAGATTCGATAATGAAGCTACCATCATGCTTAGGGCCACCCTTAGGATCGTAAGAAAACACAGGCTGGATTTCTTCGCGAGGCCAAAATGTCGTCCAACCCTGTGGAGTGTCATTGGCAAAGACTGAAGACGCGCACGCAACGGCAATCAATAATTGAAGTAAGTGACGCATGAAAACTCCCCCCGTTTGAAATTAGTAACCGCTTGATTGTATCTTATGGAGCGGCAACGCGAGACAACGCTATAATATCTACATGTCGAACCAATATGATCGTGACATCGCTAAAATCTTTGCCATCGCCACGATGGACACGAAGGGCGAAGAATTGGCGTTCGTAGCGAAACGACTTAAAGACTCTGGGCTTTCGGTGGTAACCGTTGATGTAAGCACGCTCGGTAATTCAAATTGGCAATCAGACGTTTCTCGAGAATCTGTTGCCGCCTGCCATCCAAATGGCATGGATGCGGTGCTGAAGCAAACGGATCGCAGTCGAGCTATCGAGGCGACGAGTGTGGCACTCCGAGTCTACCTTGCGCGCGAATTTGGTAGCGGTCGAGTGCTGGGTGTGATTGGTCTTGGGGGATCAGGCGGCACTTCGCTGATTGCTCCGGCGATGCAAGCGTTGCCGATTGGACTGCCGAAAGTAATTGTCTCGACAGTAGCGAGCGGCAACGTGGCCGCATACATTGGCGGTAGCGATTTAGTGATGTTCCCTTCCGTGGTCGATGTTGCCGGGCTAAACAGCGTGTCGCGTCGAGTCCTTACCAATGCCGCAAACGCTATGGCTGGGATGGTGAAAGAAGAATCATCGATAGCGTCAACGGATCGACCGACAATTGGTATGACTATGTTCGGAGTCACGACGACCTGTGTGAATGCAGTACGTAGTTCACTTGATGCAGATGGATTTGATAGCCTTGTTTTTCATGCCACCGGAACTGGCGGTCGCGCCATGGAAAAACTGGTTGAAGCCGGGTTGATTCGTGGCGTTCTCGATATTACCACTACTGAAGTTGCTGACGAAGTTGTCGGCGGAGTCTTCCCAGCTGGTCCAGATCGATTCGATGCGATCCTGAATTCCGGGGTGCCATACGTAATGAGCCTTGGTGCTCTCGATATGGTGAACTTTGGAGCAATGGACACGGTCCCGGAAAACGTTCGAAGCCGCCGACTGCATGTCCATAATGCTCAAGTCACGTTGATGCGGACGACGGCAGAGGAGAATAGTCAGTTTGCAAGTTGGATTGCCAACAAGCTGAATCGATCAACTGCGCCTATCACACTGCTGATTCCGGAGAAAGGTGTGTCAGTTCTCGATTCGCCCGGTCAGCCGTTTTATGACCCGCTCGCAAATGAGACCTTGTTTTCGGAACTTGAGCGATTGGTCAAACAAACATCGCATCGGGTCGTTCGTCGACTTCCTTTGCACATCAATGACTCCAAATTTTCAGAAGCGCTCGTTCAGGCATTCCTCGAAGCATGGTCAAAGTATCACCCATTTGAATCGTCACAAATCCAGTGAGTCCCAAAAAATGTCTGAGTCACGAACAAAGATAATCAAGAGATTCCGCGAGAAGGTGGCGGCAGGCAAGCCGATCATCGGAGGTGGGGCAGGCACAGGCATCTCCGCCAAATGCGAAGAAGCCGCCGAGATCGACCTGATTGTGGTGTATAACTCTGGTCGGTACCGCATGGCGGGCCGAGGTTCACTGGCTGGGATGCTTCCATATGGAAATGCCAACCAAATTGTGAAAGAGCTCGCGCCGGAAATCCTGACATCTGTCAAACGCACTCCAGTGCTGGCGGGTGTTTGCGGAACGGATCCCTTTCTGATTCGCGACCTGTTCCTGCGCGAATTACAGGAGCTTGGCTTTGCCGGCATTCAGAACTTCCCTACCGTCGGCTTGATCGACGGCGCATTCCGCGCTGGCCTCGAGGAGACGGGGATGAGCTTTCAGCTTGAGATTGACTGTATTGCAGCGGCCCATAATCTTGGCTTGCTGACAACGCCCTACGCATTTGATTCGAAACAGGCTAAGTTGATGACCGAAGCGGGAGCCGACATAATCGTTGCACATATGGGGCTGACGACATCTGGAACGATTGGTGCGAAAACATCTCGATCACTCGACGACTGCGTGCGAGCGGTTGATGAGATTGCTGCGGCTGCCAAGAACGCACGAAGCGATGTTTTCGTGTTGTGTCATGGCGGGCCGATTGCCGAACCTGCGGACGCACAGTATTTGCTTGACCGTTGCGAGATAGAGGGATTCTATGGAGCCAGCTCGATGGAGCGATTGCCAACGGAAAAGGCTATCACAAGTCAAGTGAGTGCGTTTGTGGAACTTCGACTTTGACGCGTTTAGCTAGCGAAAGCAGTGTGTTAGAATCTGTTTTTTCGGCAAAGTCGATTCAAGCTGCGCCTTTTAACAGTCGATCCAATGACAATGGCAATTGATCCGTACCCAAACATGGACTCAGTCTCAAGTCGCCTCATGGACAATATGCACCGAGTTACGTCGGCGTGGGGTACTGTCGTTGTCAATGCGATCACGACACTTGGGGACATCTCACTGTTCGCGTTTCAAATGCTCGCTTGGATGGTTCGTGCTCGGCCAAAACGCGAGACACTAATGCCAAACTTCTATGCCGTCGGTGTATTAAGCCTGCCAGTCGTCGCCCTTACAGGAACATTTATTGGAATGGTGCTAGCTATTCAAAGCTATCATCAATTCAAAAACATTGGATTAGAGACTCGGCTTGGCGCAGTTATCAACATGTCGTTGGTCCGTGAGCTCGGGCCTGTTCTAGCCGCTACGATGCTCGCTGGGAGAGTGGGGAGTGCCATGGCCGCAGTCCTGGGCACGATGAGGGTTACCGAACAAATTGATGCGCTCGTCAGCATGGGTGCAAATCCGATTCACTACTTAGTTGTGCCACGATTCCTGGCGTGTGTGTTGTTGATACCTGCATTGACTATCATGGCGGACTTCATGGGAATCGTAGGAGGCTATTTTTATAGTGTGATCATATTGGGAATCGACCATGCCCAGTACCTGCGGAACAGCAGGGATTTTGTCGGCGGATTCGATCTATTTACCGGCGTGTTTAAGAGCGTTTTCTTTGGCGCTACGATTGCCATCATAAGCTGTTATCGAGGCTTTCATTGCCAACCTGGTGCCGAAGGGGTCGGTCGAGCCGCTACCGCTGCTTTTGTGCAGAGTTTCGTAATGATTTTAGCGCTGGACATTGTTCTCAACATTTTTCTGGACGCAGTTTACTTTACGATCTGGCCAACGGGGGCCAAACTGTTTTGATGGAAGAATCAATTCTCACACAGCTTGCAACTAGCAGTCCATCGGCGGCTCGTCCCATTCTTGAGACACGTGGGATGTCGTTGCAATTCGGTCGCCAAGTTGTGCTCAAGGACATATCGGTTCGGATAAACAAAGGGGAAACAGTTGCAATTATTGGTGAAAGCGGGTGTGGAAAAACCATGTTTCTCAAAGCCATAGTTGGATTGCTCAGACTTACATCCGGCAGCGTGATCTTCGATGGCCAAGATATTCAAAAGCTTGGTGATCGGGACATGACGAATCTTCGAAAGCGATTCGGCTTTGTTTTTCAAAATGCTGCGCTCTTCGACAGCATGACCATCAGCGAGAACATTGCTTTCCCGCTTCGGCAACATGGTGTTCCCAAAGGCAAACAAGCTCAAAATCTTATCTCCGACCGTTTGGCTGAAGTTGGTCTACCGAACAATGTTTTGTCGAAACGCCCTTCGCAATTGTCTGGAGGGATGCGCAAACGCGTGGGACTCGCCCGCGCTTTGATTCTAGAACCCGATCTTCTTCTTTACGACGAACCAACGACCGGATTGGACCCGATCATGAGTGACGTAATCAACGAACTAATGCTTCGGACTCGAAAACGATATCCTGTTACCAGCATTATCGTAACGCACGATATGCATTCGGCTCGAAGAGTCGCCGACCGAATTATCATGTTGTACCCCTATTCGAGACTATCCAATGGCGAGCCTCAAATCCTTTTCGACGGACCGCCTTCGAGCTTGGACAGTACCCGGGACCGACGCGTCAAACAGTTCGTGAATGGTGAAGCAGGCGAACGATTGATGGAAATGCTTGCATCCAGAGGCAAGAGCCATCCGGACACTCTCAACTTAGTTCATCCCCATTCCACGAGCGGAACGGACGAGGAATAATCATGGAAGAAAGTGGCTATCGTTTCGGAGTTGGAGTGTTGGTTATGGCCTCCGCTGTTATCGGTGTGCTATTGATCGCATTCTTTGGTGCTGTACCTACGCTATGGGTCGATCGCAACCGAGTCAGCATCAACTTCCCCAAAGCTCCGAAGGTTGCAATCGATACCCCTGTGAGAAAGAATGGCGTAAACATTGGTCGAGTTTCAAATATCACACTGAGGCCAGGAAGCGAAGGGGTCATCATTCGGATGGAACTTGATCGAAAGGTCGAGCTGCGAAAGGGAGAAGTGCCTCGCATTGTCAGCGGTTCCTTCATAACCGGGGATGCTGTTATTGAGTTTGTAGAACCAACCCTCGAGTCGAATCTGCGCCGATTCGACGGAACGATGGGCACACCTCGGGACGGAGTTTTGGATGCACGTGAATCCGCCGCGGCCAACGAATTTATTACCGACAATTCGTTTCTGGACGGAGGAGAAGTTGCCGCAGACCCTTTGGAGTCGATGGCGCGGCTTGAGGGTACACTCGTACCCACTCTGACAACAATTGAACGGGCTTTGGCTCGTTTCGACTCGATTGGAGCTTCGATACAGGAAGTTGTCGGCGGGGGTAGTGGCCCCGTTCGGGAACTGGTTACTTCCGTCAAGTCCACGACCGACAATATCAATACAACGGTCAATACATTCAATCGCGTTGTAGCACAGTTTGAAAATGCGCAAATCCCGAACGCAATCGCTAACGGGTTAACAATGCTCCCAGATCTGTTCAAGGAAGCCCAGACCACTCTCGCTCAAACTCAACGGACACTCAAGGGATTTGAGCAGTTCAGTGCGAGTCTCGAAGGCTTGGGCAAGGAGTTCGAGGGGATCGGCGAGACGATTCGAAAGGCCGTCGAAAACGCCAGTGTGGCAATCGAAAACATTGCGGAGATAACTGATCCAGTTAGCAAGAACAGCGAAGTCTTAGTGGCTAATGCCGTAACGGCGTTAGCGAATTTGGACACACTCGCAATGGATTTGAAACGGTTCACGAGTCGTTTGAACAACAGCAGGGGCACTGTCGCTCAGTTGGTCGACAATGATCAGCTGTATTTCAAAACATTCGAAACGCTCGGCAATATTCAACGCGCTTCCGGCAACATCCAACTTATTTCGCAAAAGATACTTCCGATTGTCAACGACTTTCGGATCGCTTCAGACAAGATCGCAAGAGATCCCGGTGGACAACTCGGCGTCCGGGGTGCATTAAGCGCTCGCCCAATGGGAGCTGGGCTAAAGTAGATGCCGTCAGAAAAACAGCTGGAACAAATAAAGCCACTGGGAGAGAATTGGCGGTCCCGTTGCTACGGTTGTTTTCGTCCCATTGAACGTTGTTTTTGCGATCGAATTCCAAGAATCGATAACCAGACGGACGTGTTGATCATCCAGCACATGCGGGAGCGATTTCATCCCTTTAACACTGCTCGCATTTTGCGGCGATCATTGCTGAATTCGCGGCTCTTTGTCGACCACGTGAACTGTTTAGAGACCATGTTGTCGCAATTTACGCTTTACCATGACGTCGGCCTATTGTATCCAGGAAGCGGGGCAAGACTCTTGGATGAACTGAGCTACGATGAGAGACCGAAACAGTTGGTCATTCTAGATGGCACATGGCACCACACGAAAACTCTGTTCCGCGATATTCCTAGGCTTCAACGTTTGCCCAAGTATCGTCTGGCTCCGACACACCCAAGTCGATATGGTCTGAGACGCGAGCCGCATGTTTCGTTTCTATCAACTCTCGAAGCAACCGTTGCCGCGCTCCGATGTTTGGAGCCAACGACTCAGGGTTTTGAAGAACTTGTGGCTGCATTTGAATCCATGGTTGAAGACCAACTGTCGCACCCAAAATCCGAAGAGACTCTTCGCAGAAAAGTTCGCATGCGACCGCCACTCAATCTACCCGACGTATTGAGGAATAACTTCGAAAACATTGTCGTTGTCTACGGAGAGTCAGCTCCAGGAGTTCACGATACGAAAAAAGCGAAGATCAAGAGCAACCGAGCGCCAGTGGTTTGGGTCGCCGAACGGCTCGGTTCGAGCGAGCGATTTGAGCGCAAGATACAGCCGTCGATTGTTCTGACAAAATCATTCTGCGATCATCTGGAACTCTCGGAGGTTGACTTTGCTGACGCAGTTCCGATCGACACTTTTCGCAGCGAATGGGAATCATTCTTGCGCCCGTCAGACACATTGGCATATTACTATCCAAATAGCCCGCTTCTTTTAGATTATATCGGTGGCACTGCGCGTCCACGGATTTATTTGAAAAACATTCAGCTTCTTCGAGAACAGAAGTCAGGTACGCTTGAGGAAAAGTTATTGTCACTCAACGTTGTACCTGGTACCGCGTATTGTGGCGGTCGCGCAGGCAAGCGACTCAGTAACACGATCGCGTTTCTACGTTATTTATGCTAAACCTGCACAGCATAGGAATTAAGCCACAGAGACACTAGGCACGCAGAGTATAGCCGAATGGCACTCACTTTGAGCCGCAACGCGCTATCGTGTGGGCAGAAAAGCTGTGAATCACCTTTGAATCCGGCCCGCACGCTAGTGCCAAAACTCTTAAGCTCCTTCCACTAGATTGAAGCCTATTGAGCCTGAGGCTCTAGCTAGTGTCTGTCCGGAAATTGATTTGACCAATAAAAAGGTTGGATAAAATGTAAAAAAGCTCCTTGAAGAAAGAGCCGTTTGATCGGTTCTCGT
>JAYTVL010000019.1:0-2730 GCA_043744075.1 Pirellula sp.
CGATCATAACATGGGCCGAAAACCGTGGGCTAGCGCCCTTCGGCTAATCAGCCGCAACGCGCTAGCGTCCGGTTTAGCCCGACTTATGATCGACGCCGGATTTTGACGAGACCGATCGGCAAGCAGGCGATTCTTGGCCTGTCTGGTTGGTCGGGGGCTGGTCAGTCTGGTTGGTCGGAGTTGGTCGGAGTTGGTCGGAGTTGGTCAGTCTGGTTGGTCGGGGGCTTGTCCCCTACCAACCTTGTTTTGGCGTACTAACGGCCGGTACTCGCGAACGGCCGGTACTCGCGCATCGAACCGTTCCCCTTGGCTTTGCCCGCCTCTGGCGGGCAAAGCCAAGGGGAACGGGGGTTGGGACGCCCGATTGTAGTACGCCAAAACGCATTCGACGGTGACAAGCCCCGAAAGGATGGTGAATGTTGGGGTTTTTCTCAAGAATCGGGATATTCATACAGTTTCAATTACTGAAAAATGGAGTTTGGTAATTCTCTTCCACTCAAAAACCAAACGAGTGGCGTAAAGTTTGACGGTCAAATAGATTTTCATTCCCAATAGGGTGACGGCATGTGTGGGATTGTTGGCTACGTAGGCAAAAAAGAAGCGACACCTTTCCTGGTTGGCGGTCTGCGGCGGCTTGAGTATCGTGGATACGACAGCGCTGGCATCGCCACGTTGCCGAGCTCAGGAGGGGCGTTCCAACTCAATCGTGCGGTCGGAAAGATAGACCGCTTAGCTGAGTTGCTGGCACTTTCTCCAATGACCGGCTTCACGGGCATAGGCCACACACGCTGGGCAACGCATGGGCCCGCCACCACAGAAAACGCACACCCGCATCTTGGGGGGCGCGGCCTGGTGGCTGTTGTGCATAACGGCGTGATCGAGAACTACCAGGTTCTGAAAGAAGCTCTGGTTGAAAAAGGCTATATGTTTCAATCGGCGACCGACACGGAAGTTATTTCCCATCTGATCGCCGACAATCTCAAAATTCTGCTCGATTCGCCTGCGAGTACCGATTCCAAGTCAACGCATGCCAACGAAGGGCCGAATGCCGTGTTTGTGGAAGCGGTTCGGGCAGCATTGCCCTTGTTGCGCGGCACGTATGGTTTGGTGGTTATGTTTCGGGACCGGCCCGACTTGCTCGTGGCCGCTCGCTGTGGCAGCCCGTTGGTGTTAGGAGTTGGGCGAGGAGAACAGTTCATCGCCAGCGATAGCTCTGCTTTGATCGGCCATACCGAGCGAATCATCTATTTGGCAGACCATCAAATTGCAGTGGTCACTCGCGACTCCATTCAAGTTGTCCATCGGGATCAAGGTCGTATACGACCGGAAGTGCGAGTGCTCGAAAATCGTCACCAAGAGGTGTCGAGCGAAGGATTCCCACATTACATGCTCAAAGAAATATATGAGCAACCAACCTCGCTTCGCAATGCGATGCGAGGCCGGCTGGATCGGGAAAGCGCCACCGCGAAGTTTGGAGGACTTAACCTAACGCCTGCACAGTTGCGCAAAGTTAATCGGTTGATCCTGACCGCTTGCGGGACTTCTTGGCACTCTTCGTTGGTTGGAGAGTATCTCATCGAAGAGTTTGCTCGAATGCCGGTCGAAGTGGAGTATGCGAGTGAACTGCGATATCGCAATCCGCCGGTGGACCACGATACGTTGATATTCGGAATTACTCAAAGCGGCGAGACTGCCGACACTCTGGCTGCACTCCGCGAGATGAAGCGAAAAGGCCATCATACGCTTGCCATTTGTAACGTCATCGGCAGCAGCATTGCGCAGGAGGCCGACGGCGGAATCTACCTGCATGCGGGTCCAGAGGTTGGAGTCGCTTCCACCAAAGCGTTTACTTCTCAACTGTGTGTCTTAACCATGCTCGCGCTGTACTTTGGACGGCTTCGGCATTTGAGCTTCGAAGCTGGACTGCGCATTATCGATCAATTGGAGAACCTACCCACCGCGGTTGAACATGCGTTAGGCTGTGACGCTCAAGTCAAACGGATTGCAGAGAAATACAAAGACGCTACGAATTTCTTGTACTTGGGCCGCAACTACAATTTCCCAACCGCCCTCGAAGGCGCACTCAAGCTAAAGGAAATCAGCTACATTCACGCCGAGGGCTATCCGTCTGCCGAAATGAAACATGGACCCATCGCATTGGTCGATGAACACACTCCATCCGTCTTTTTGTTGTCGAGGTCGAATGTTTACGACAAAACCATGAGCAACTTGCAAGAGGTCAAGGCTCGACGTGGGCCTGTGATTGCGGTCGTCGATCAAGTGGACAACAAGCTGGATGGATTGGTGGACGATATTATCGAGATTCCGTACGTAGAGGATTTCTTGCAACCTATTGTTGCAACCATTCCTTTGCAACTCCTGGCCTACCACATAGCAGTCCTTCGCGGTTGCGATGTCGATAAGCCCAGAAACTTGGCGAAAAGCGTTACGGTTGAGTAGACTCCGATTGAGGCTGTTCGCAGAATGCCGAGCCGATCGAACCCCGCAAGCTGTAGAAGTTAGAAAAAAACATGAAAAAAGATGATTTGAGTTTGTCCTACAGCGCTCGCAAGGCGTTGACCGTTCATTTGGGCGAAAGCGCTGGCAATGAAATTGCATCGCTTCTACAGCGAATGGCCGCCCAAATCGAAGAGTTGAAACGCAATAAAGTTAGCGTCACTCAAGTTATCCCAAGCGCGAACAAATTGGACCCAACGATTCAAGCTCTTG
>JAYTVL010000020.1:0-35441 GCA_043744075.1 Pirellula sp.
AGCATCTGAAGCACAAGACGAAAGCGAAATACGCCTCGCGGAAGCGTTTGTCGAAGAAACCGAAATGCAAGCAGATAAGTATGAGGAAATGGCGAACAAAGGGACAGCCAGTTCAACTGAGTTCCGGCAACGTCAGCTTGCTGCAGAACAAGCGAAAGTGCGGCTGATTCAAGGCAAAACGGCTAAAGTGCAGCGAGAACTGAAGTCGAAACTCGCTCAATCAGCCTTCATTCTTGGACAGCAAAAAGTAGACCGGCTAACGTTGCGATCACCCATCTCCGGGACCGTAACACGTATTGATCACCGTGCCGGTGAATGGGTCCAGGCAGGTACTACCGTCTTAAAGATTATTCGCCTCGATGAAGTCAGAATCGATTTCTTTATAGACTTCCAACAGATCGACCGAAACGACTTGATTGGAATGCCAGTCAAGGTGATCTCCAAACGGGGCCCACACGAATCGCTCTTTGCAGGCCGAATCACGTCTTGCGACCCCGAAGTGACGTCTGCTGGCCAAATCCGCGCGCACGCAACGGTTCAGAATCAAAAAACAGGCGATCACTGGCAACTGCTCCCGGAGATGACTGTCTCAATGCAACTTCAGAAACCTCAATGACAGAACAGGTTTCGAAGCAATGAATTCATGGCAGATTCCTATTGGCTATAGACTTCGCCGAGATATCGCTTGGCAACCGCATGACGATGGACATTCGATTCATCCACAATGGATTGCAGAGGATCCGTTGACTCGTCGCTTGTTTCGCTGCGGTGAAGCAGAATACAAACTGCTTCATTGGCTCGATGGTGAAGCTACCTTTGAATCCATTCAAAAAAAGTTTTGCGAAAAGTTTGCCCCGCAAACGATCGCTACGCAGCAGATATGCGATTTGGTCGCAAAGTGCAATCACAGCGGAATGCTTCACTCAACGAATCCGATACCAAACACGAGCGTGAATCCGGTTGAAATAGGGTTTCAACCACGCAATGGGCTTCCTCGCCCCTCGAAATCGCCGCAGTCAGACAATGTTCTAAGGCGGTCGAGCGAAGCAAATTGGTTCCTGGTCCTAGTTCGATGGCTCAGTTCAGCAATTGGCAAGCTGACTCAAACACAGATTCCTCTTGGGTCCCCGGACCGCTGGCTGCTTCATGTCGCTCCGAAGCTGGGATGGATCTACTCGGGTGTAGCTGCTTGCTTTTGGTTAGGACTGCTCGGTGTAGTGGGCGTTTTAGTAGGCATGCGGTTCGATATGTTTTTGTTCGAAATGCCGGATTTTCAATCGCTTAGGTCGCCTGCACTGCTAGTCGGGTATGGCGCGATTTTTGTCGTGACCCGATTCCTTCACGAGCTTGGCCACGCTATTGTTTGCAAACGAGCGGGAGCATCCTGCAAAGACGCTGGCCTAATCATGAGTTTCGGGATGCTCTGTCCGTATGTGGATATCACCGATGCTTGGAGAATTGGCAGCAGAATGACTCGAATGGGTATCGCACTGGCAGGAATCTATACGGAGTGCGTATTGGCTTTTTTTGCCGCTGCCGTGTGGTTGACAACTTACCCCGGCTGGGCACACGAAGTAGCATTGCAGACCTTGCTGGTTTGCACCGTTTCTACGTTGTTGTTCAATGCAAATCCACTAATGAAATACGATGGTTATTTTGTACTTTGCGATTGGCTCAACATGCAAAACATTCGAGAGAAATCCTTTGAAGTGTTAGATGCCATGTTGGATGGGCGAGCCCGACGTGAATCGCTCGGTATGTCACTTTTCCTTTTGTTTTATTTCGTCGGTTCGACGGTCAACCGCATCATCCTCTTCACCGGGTTGGTAGCAATGGTGTGTTTTCTCGCAAGCCGATGGCAATTGGCGGGCCTGGGAATTGGATTGATCGTGCTATATGGATGTTGTATGGCGATTACGACTATGGCAGCATGGACGATTGCGTTGGACTCAAAAGCTGGGCGTCGTGTTATCGATCGACGGGCAGCATGGTTAGGATGGGTTGCGGTCTCGCTCTTGATTGCTTGGGCTGTGAACTTGCCGCTGCCTGACAGAACCTATTCGATTGGAACATTCCATTTGGGTGATCGCCAGCCGGTTTATGCCAGCTTGCCGGGGCGAATCGAACGAACCATGGATGATTCGGAGGGCAAAAACATTGAAGCAGAGACGATTGTTTTGACGCTTTGTAATACTGCAATACTAAAGAGTGTTTACGATCTAGAGTCGCGTTTGACGCGAATCGACTTTCAGCTCGAAACTTTGGATCGCCTTGCGTTTTTCGACAATCGTGCCATTGCAGCCAAACCAATGCTGGTCTCGCAAAGAGGCCTTGTGTTGCAACAGTTGGAGCAGAAGAGGGAAGAGCAATCTAGATTAACGATCGCAGCACCAACGGCTGGATGGTTCGAGCCCGCCATGGCCGCGCCATCGCAGGCCCCTGAGAACCCTTCCAAAGCCGCATTTGGATTGGAGTCCGCAAGTCTTGACTCCATTACCTCGAGTTGGATTTCAGAGACGTCTATTGGCAGGCACGTCGATCGTGGTACCTTGATAGGCTGGGTAGTGCGGGGGCAGTGGCCGAAGATCGAATGCAGGTTGAGTGAGGATCAAGCAATTGGCATTAGTATCGCTACAGAAGTTCGCGTTTGCCTAGCGCAAGAGCCGACGAAGGTGTACGCGGGTAGAGTTGTTGAAGTAGCCAATATGAGCAAGGTTGTTGAAACAAGAAATACGAATCCAACCCAATCGCAAGAATTGAGTCCGATGAGCTACCAAGTACGTATTGAATTAACTGACGACCGAGCTTGGCGGCTCTACTCTAATGGGAATGCGGAAGTCGTATTTATCAAGCCGAGTCTATCCATTATCAGGATTGTCATGGATAAATGGATGCGCGAAAGCAAAATGCGGTGACAGATATGGGAAACCGAATTGGAATTTTTGGCGGCTCATTTGATCCAATTCACATCGGTCATTTGCTTCTGGCGGAACTTTGCGCAGAATCGCTTGAGTTGGATCAAGTTCTTTTTTTGATCGCTAACGTGTCCCCTTTCAAGACAGAAAGTCAGCCTGCGAGCAATAAAGTACGAACGGAGATGGTCAAGCTAGCCATTGGAGGAAATCCGAAGTTCGAAATAGACAATCGAGAAATCGATCGTGGTGGTGTTAGTTATACGATCGACTCGGTTCGATCGATCGTAGCCGAGAATCGAGATTCGAAATTGTATTTGTTGATGGGTGCAGATGCAATCAGAGATATCGCCAAATGGCTGGAACCGATTGAGCTTTTTAAGTTGGTAACACCGTGTGTTATAGCCAGAGGTGGAGTAGGCGAGCCGCAATGGGATGTTCTCGAGCCATTTATCGAGGCTGCGAGGCTGGAAGAGGCCATCAAGTCAAAGATATTTGTACCACAAGTAGAAGTCAGTTCCAGTGATTTGAGAGAGCGGGTCAAGCGATGCAAAAGCATTCGATACCAAGTGTCGCCGGCAGTGGAATTGTTTATTCGGGAAAATGGACTTTATCGATAGGCGAGCCAGCCGCTGCGCGGGTTAAACAAGTTGCAGAGCTTGAAGCTTGTTTAACCGATCGGAGCGATTAGCACAGATCGCGGACTTCCAAACGTTTTAGGCGTGCCAGCCGCTGCGCGGATTAAACAATTACTTCATACCATCTATTTCTGCAATCAATTGGTCGATTCCGATGCCGTAACGTTCTAGGACCGACGCCAAAATGCCGCCTACGTGCTCGCAACGCCCCCGACGTGCCGATGTCGACCTGACGTAAGTTGGTACGGTTATCGGCTGTCGGTTGCTGCGTTGAGGTCGTGTGGAGCTTAGGGCGTCAGCCAATGCGGTCGGTGTTTTTACAGGCACTGGATCGGCATCGCCCAGGTCCCAGTTGAAGGCCTGTTGAACGTATTGGGGAGTATTTGGAGAGGTTGCGTTCGCCATAATCCAGTTCTCGCGTGTACTTTTCTTGCGTTCGAGGTACTTGGCTACGGCCAAGTCCAAATTCGATTGCCTGAATGATCGACATGCTCTGGACACGTTTGGTCAATCCGTTTTGCTCCTTAAAAAATTCTCGCAAAAATGTCGCGAACTCCAATTTGGTTCGGAAATTCGATACCATACGTGTTTCGATAATTGGCTCTACACACACCGCAAGGAATTTTGGTCTATGGCTCTCCAGTGGATCTCTGGCACAATTGCTCGCAAACACGTTTGGTCCGACGGGTTGTTTACCCTGTCAATTCATTGCCCTGGGGTTGGACAATTCGAGTCAGGACAGTTTCTACAAGTAGGCATGCAATTGCCTGAGAAGCACTTGCATCGCCCGTACTCGGTCGCGTCTCCTCACTCCGATACACTTGAGTTTTTTATTGTTCGAGTCGACGACGGAGAGTTAACGCCTCGCCTTTGGGCGCTCAACGAAGGCGATCCAATCGATGTGTCCGCCAAGGCCACTGGTGGTTTTACGCTTTCGCATACTCCAATGGCAGAAACAATTTGGCTGCTTGCCACGGGGACTGGATTAGCTCCCTACATTGCCATGATGCGAGAAGAGACCATTTGGCAGCGACACAAAAACGTTGTCTTAGTTCATGGAGTGCGCTACGCCACCGATCTTGCATATCAGGAGGAACTGGCCCAGATCCAATCCCGTTTTGGAAGCCGGTTTCATTCACTCCCCGTTGTTTCAAGAGCAGAAGTACCAGGAGCCATTTCAGGCAGAATTACGACAGCAATCGAAAATGGTTCGTTAGAAGAAAGGGCCGAAAACGCGCTCGCGTCATCCAACAGCGCCGTAATGATGTGTGGCAACCCTCAAATGCTCGACGACGTGGAAGAGCTATTGAAAGCTCGTGGAATGAATCGGCACAAGAAGTCTGCACCTGGGCACGTTGTTGTTGAACGGTACTGGTAAGGCGAGTGGCAGAAACAAACATACCAAGTGGCATGGGCGTCCCGCGCTTCCAGCCCATGTTTTGACGGGCAAGGAGTGCCGTTCTACAGTGGTTCAAAAAATAACTACTGGAGCGTCAGAGTCAAAAATTAGTGTTCCCGACATCACGCGGTGCGTGATGGGTACGTACTCATCACGCTCCGCGTGATGGTTCAGAGCATCGCACGAAGAATACTAGAGTTTAACTCATCATTACCACTTCTTGTTCAAGTCGATGTGAGGTGCGTAAGGATAATCGACCGGGACATAGGGTATGAGCAGATCAGGCGTCTCCAGACGTCGACAGTCCTCTTTCCGCGAATTTAACAGCCGATCGAGAGTTCCCGATGTCAGCATCGATCGCTCAACTGGATAAACGGGACGGCCAGTATGCATCATCTGTTCGATTCCCTTGAGCAAATAAGCAAAATGAGGATATCTCGGTTCCTCTCGCTCTTCGGTTCTCGCAGATATCACTTTCCCATCGGATGTTTTGAACGCCGCGGAGATCGCGCTAGCTCGCCCTGACAACATTAGTACGGGAGCGAGCAATCCATCCTCGTATTGAATCAAGAAAACTGCTCCTCTAGGCATTGACGATTCAAGGACCGCATTGCGATTGGTTCGGCTTGAAGATAACGCCGCATCGAAAAGTTCATCGCGAATCGTCCCTTCTCGCAGCAATCGCGGAATCGCATCTATTGGCAAACACTGCACCCAGCGGACGCCTTTCTCGGCGTTCTTCCTTCGTTCTAAAATACTCTGCAAGAAATCAAGGGTGTGAAAGCCATAGACATCCAGCCCCGAGTATCCGACGCCTAAACACGCTTCGACGGTGCTACCCCAAGGGATCGTGACATCTGGATCACGAAAACTCACTGACAGCGAGGAGCCTGCCATCCAAGGAATCTTCAATTCCTTGGCTCTGTCGTACATCCACTTGGCATCGGACCATTCTGGTCCAGGATGCTTGTCGTTAAATACGGGAACTACTTTCCCAAACTCAGAAAACGTCGCAGCGATTTCTTCGAAAAACCGACGTCGAGGGTATAAATGTTGTCCCTTGTCGTTCGTGGGATAATCTCCGTGTTCGCCTATGCTCAGGACACCATCAACCGCAACGGAGTTGGTGCCCAGCGTGATTGCTTCGCGAATCGTTGACTTAATTGGAAACCCGTGCTTCGCGGCAATCGACTTCGACAGATCATCGCTGGGAAATTGATCGACGTAGAGTGATACGAGTTGCAATGCAGGACCATCCCCCCCGTCTTGCCGCCAGCCACTTAAAATTTTTCCCAAGATAACATCGGCATGTGAATTCTTGCGATAAACAGTTATGACTGCGGCGATTTTTTTTGTATGTTGTGGCTGATCGGGCGTCGGAGCAGCACATGCCCAACGTGGCTTATTCAATGCTCCTAACTCAGCAACCGCCATGCTGGATCTAATCAGGAATTCTCGCCGCCGAAATCTATTCGAAATTTTGTTCATTGTGATTCTTGCTTTTCGCCTAGTGTGCTACTGACTCGGTGGTACGATCGGGAGGACAACATGCGTTGGATGTTCATCGCTATGGAAAATAGTATTTACCGCCGTCTGAGTGCGACGGTGCTCCGCTAAAGGCTCTCCCGTATTCGGATTAACGTCGAAGCGAGGAAAGTTGCTACTCGAAACGTCAACGCGAATGCGATGACCACGTTTGAATACATTCGATGTCGGATAAAGTCGTACCGTCAACTGATATCGCTCACCCGGTACCATCAGCTTTTCCTGCTTCGATGAGTCCCGAAATCGTGCGCGTTGAATGCCATCGCCGATGTTCAAGTCAAAGCCATTCGGGAAATCGGCGCTCGGTGGATAAACGTCGATCAGTTTGGCCGTAAAGTCAGTGTCGACGGCGGTGGACGAAACCCACAGTTTTACCTCGATATCTCCTGTCACTTCCAAGTCTTCTTTCAATGGCTCGGTCCTAAATACAAGCACATCGTTACGGGCTGAAAGCGGAATCGGTCGCCGAAAATTCCAGACATGCTCACCGCCTCGCTGATCCCAAGCGCCCTGCAACAAAATGTCGTTCCCTGAGGATATGTTGCCACCGATGGTCGGAACTGGATTGGTTGGGTCAAACTGGAACGAGGTTAAGGCTTTTAACGGCGATAGATCGCGTGGCGATTCCTTGGCAAGCTTGCCGTCTGGAAGTAAAAGAAATTTAGTAGGAACAGCTCGCTTCAGCGGCCACTCTTGCTCTTCACGCCAGTAGCCGCCATGGTTCAAACGCCCCTTTGCATCCTTTGAACCGTTGCCTGTTCCCATAACAAAGAGACGCACCTTGGTTCGAAAAGGAGTCTCATGGCCAACAGCGTTCTCTGTGTTATTCAGCCAACGGTCAAACCACACTTTGCGCCATGCCAGCGGATCTGCAATGGCAGCTTCTTTACCAAATGTGACTTGTCCATGCGAATAGTCTCCTTGAGCTCCGTGAATCCAAGGGCCCATAATGAGATAAACGTTACTTTTGAGTTGCTTCGTCAGCGTCGTGTAATTTGCAGTCGTGTTGCCTGCCCAGGAATCGTACCACCCACCGACTAGGTATACCGGAATGTCTTGAAAGGATTCAGGATAGTCGACGATGTTGTTCTGTTTCCAGAAATCGTCGTTGGCACCGTGTCGCATGGCATCGATCAACCACGATTCGTATTCAGGCGCCAGTTTCAATGGCGTCATGCCAGCTCGAAGGGGCAGCAGCTGAAGATACGTATGACGTTGATCCGCCATTTCCTTAAGCACATTTGCCTGAGCAGGGTCCAGCGAAGCATTGCTCCCTTTGCCTGCATTGAGCATAATCCAATTCCAAAAGCGCATTTCGAAAGCGCCGCCGTTGCGCATGCTTTGCCGCCCCATATTCGAAACGGCGTCTACCGGAATGACGGTCTTTAAGTGCGGCGAACCTGCGGTAGCCAACGCATGTTGCGTACCTCCAACATAGCTCGTACCCATCATGCCGATCCTACCGTTCGACCACGATTGAGCAGCGATCCATGCAGCTGTGTCCACTCCATCCGCTCCGTCGTCCAAGAGCCATCTCCAAATCCCTTCGGAGTGATATCGTCCTCGAGTGTCTTGAACGATCACAGTGTAACCATGTGAGGCGAAGTACTTTGCATCTTTCGAATCGCCATTTCCCTTGTTGTACGGTGTGCGAATCAAAATCACTGAAGACTTGTCTTCGATCGGTTTTCCATTGCGGGCTGGGCGATAAATGTCGGTTGCCAGTTTAATACCGTCCCGCATCGGTACCATCACGTCGACGGCTACTTCGACGCTCAACGAGCCTGATTCGGAAGCGGAAACCGCTACGACGAACGAAATCGTAAGGCAACCGAAGAAAAAGAAAAGTTTGTTTCGTTTCATGGTTTGACTCTTTATCAAATGGAGCATGGAAGACAAATTGAAAAAACGTAGGAACGTGCCGAAAATAAGGCGAGCGGCAGGCTGTGAGATACCAACTGTAGTTTGGGACCATTGTCCCGAACGAGCTAACGGACGGGACAATGATCTCATCCTACGGTACTTTTCATCCTGCCGCTCGCCTAAGTGGCTTAGGTTTCTATCGCTTTCAGCCTGCGGTCTAAAATCCACAGACTTGAAACTTAGTTATACCGCACAAGTAGTTTCGTTTCGCTCCCCTGCAAGTTCGCAGACTGTTGATTTAGCTAGTCGCAACGTAATTGCGAGTTGTTTTCCACGACAAACTGTGGGCTAACGCGGAATAGCACTCACTTTGAGCCGCAACGCGCTAGCGTGCGGGCTGGAAGGCTATTGATCTCGTGAATCCGGCCCTCATGCTAGCGCATTGAGGCTCAAAATTCACAATGTGAGTGCCTTTGGGCTAACGTCGATTAGGTGGTGCGGGTCATGTAATCGATCACTTATCCGATTCGAAACCTGAGACTCGAGTCCAGCGGCGAAGTAGGGTCGCGCTTAATAGATTCACACAGGCAAACAACAAGATTCCTAGACAAGTGCAAGCCATCAGCGCCGCGATCAATTCCGCTGTTTTTAGGTTCGCTTGCCGTGCCGTCATGATCGTTCCAAGCCCATCATATTCGCCGCTGTTACCGACGAAAAACTCCGCGACGATGGCGCCGATGACCGCTAACCCGGAACTTATCCGAAGTCCGAGGACTAATTGCGGAATCGCCGCTGGAATGCGTAGCTTGGTAAGCATCTGCCAACGCGATGCCGACTGCATTCGAAACAACTCACGAAGGTTTTCGTTGATCGAAAGAAGGCCGCTCGTGACATTCGCAATGACGGGAAAAATACTGATGATCGTTGCGACAAGAACAATCGTTCGGAAATTGTTTCCAGACCAAATGATCAAGAGCGGCGCAATCGCCACGATGGGAACTGTTTGCAAAAAAATCACATAGGGATACAACGCAATTCGCAAAAGTGATGACTGACTAAAAACGACGGCAATCAAGCTGCCAAACATAGCGCTGCATAGCAATCCAACCGCTGCCGCTTGCAAAGTTACCCAACTCCCTTTCATCAATACGCCCCGTTCCTGCCATAGCGCATTCAGCACAGCGATGGGGCTTGGCAAAATAATACTCGGAATCTTTAGCCAAACCACTACGAAATGCCAGACGGTCGCCACGACCGCAAAAACAAGCACCGGCGCAGAATAGGTCAACAGTTTACTTATCGTTGGGTTCATGGTTGCCCCTCGGAAAGCGATGTCGCAACTTGGCCGTAGTAAGCCGCGAACTCGCTAGTGCTCCGCAAGCCTGCTTCACGTGGAAAAGAAAAGGGTACCGCCATTCGCTCTGCGATTCGCCCGTGGCTCATGATCGCAATCGAATGGCTCAAGTAGATCGCTTCCGAGATGTTGTGCGTTACAAAGAGCATCGTGCACTGCTGTTCCGCGGCAATCGCAAGCAGCAGATCATTGAGCTTGGAACGTAGCATGTCATCGAGTGCAGCAAACGGTTCATCGAGCAAGAGGATCGTCGGTCGAGTCGACATAGCTCTCGCGATGGACGCTCGCATTTTCATGCCACCAGAAAGTTGCGACGGGAACTTTCGCCAGTCCGATTTTTGGAAACCAACCAACCCAAGCAAGTGCTCTACAAAATCTCGCGTATCCTGCTTCCGATGGTTGCCTCGGAGTTGGCTTGGTAGCATCACATTTTGCCAAACGGTTCGCCAAGGTAACAGAGCTGGCTCTTGGAAAACAAATGATAACTTGTATCGCGATGATCGAGGCATGTTCATCGAGACCGCATCGCCATCAATGACAATATCGCCGGCGTCGGGTTTGATGAGTCCTGCCACGATCCGCAATAGCGTGCTTTTGCCGCAACCGCTAGGTCCAAGCAACGAAACGATTTGGCCTGAAAGCACATCCAAGCTCAAATCATTCAGAACCTGCTGCTTTGCAGTTCGAGATCCGAAAGCTAATGCAATTCCCCGGCACGAAATGATAAGTGGTTCGGCGTTTGCCGCTGTCTCGACGGAATCGAAGAGCGCCCGCTGCATCAAACATT
The DNA here is from genome assembly GCA_043744075.1 of Pirellula sp. Classification (GTDB taxonomy): domain Bacteria; phylum Planctomycetota; class Planctomycetia; order Pirellulales; family Pirellulaceae; genus JBKCUI01. The sequence goes on from JAYTVL010000020.1 coordinate 10,499, forward strand.
CTTCCCTAAATTGGAGACTAAGAGTTTAGGAAACTCGGTGGCGACCAACGCGTCGATCTTAGAGGCGAGTATGAAGTCGTTTTCGCTCAAGCCATCGATTGCATGTGTTGAGACCGCAATTTCCAAATTGCTGTAACCGGTCAAATGGAGATCTGGATGGTGCGCTTCGGCTTCGGAAAGTTCAGCAATTATGTTAATGCAGGAAACTGCTTGCAAAAAATTCTTGAAGACTAGTTTGCGATGAATCCATTTTCCGTTGTCGCTTAAAAGCCAATTCGGTAGAAGACTCAACTGTTTTTGAGAGTGTTCGAGAGTGCAGGCATCCACGCCCCCCTCGCATGGAACGCATTTTTTGGAAATCAACTCGGCTGCTGGTACAATTTGCATAGTTCAGATACTTTTTTTGTGTTGTTTGGCCAACGGTAATGGTGACATGATTAGTAGCCAATACTTATCGCTTAACGCCACCATTGGTTCCCAGGCTCCTGCCTGGGAACCCAATGAATTGCAAGCTCTGCCTGGGCTGTGCGACAAATAGCAGTTTACGAAAAATGTGTTGATGCGAATTTTTTTTTCCGTACTGCGATCTGGCCGTTCAGGTTGGTCGGGGGCTTGTCCCCCACCAACCTTGTTTTGGCGTACTAACGGCGGCACTCGCGAATCGACCCGTTCCATCGGCTTTGCCCGCCGGAGGCGGGTAAAGCCGATGGGAACGGGAGATCGGACGCCCAATTGTATAGTACGCCAAAACGCATCCGTCGGGGGCGAGCCCCGAACGGTTGGGCTAGCGATATTGTCTAGTTCTATTGCTGTTCGGAACAAAAAAAGACTGGACATAAATCAGTAAGAAATATTGAATCTGCTATTGGTCGCCTGGATGATTTCACAAAATATTTGACTTCCCAACCTGGCTGGTTTAGAACTTCAACTGGCGAATTCCTTTTTACGGTCACAGTAGCTTTGCTATTACGTACATACTGCCTTGATTCCATGACTTGCTCCAATGAGAGCGTCCACTATGATCGGAGTTTGATATGCCTGAGATCGCGCCCGAGTTGAAAAACGCTTTGGATCAATTTCGAATAGATTTCGAGCGACTTCGAAATGAAATAGGAAAGGTCATTGTTGGCCAACAGCAAATTGTAGATGGCGTTTTGCTCGCGCTCGTGGCTGGTGGGCACGTGTTGCTGGAAGGGGTGCCTGGCTTAGGCAAGACAATGCTCGTCCGAACCCTTGCAAGCGCATTGGAAGCCAAGTTTAGTCGCATCCAATTCACACCCGACTTAATGCCCGCGGACCTCGTTGGCACAACGATCATGGTCGAAGGCGAGGGAGGCAGCCGAAACTTCCGTTTTGAACATGGTCCGATCTTCGCAAACATAGTTCTCGCCGACGAAATCAATCGCGCTACGCCAAAGACGCAATCTGCAATGCTAGAAGCCATGCAGGAACGCAGCGTGACGGCTGCAGGCATTACCCATAAGTTGGAACGAATGTTCTTTGTCCTTGCAACTCAGAACCCGCTCGAAATGGAAGGCACTTATCCATTGCCAGAAGCCCAGCTCGACCGATTTTTGTTCAAACTGATCGTTCCGTTTCCATCTGCTAAAGAGATCGAAACAATCTTGGATCGCACTACGGAATCGGAGACGCCTGAAGCTCAACCACTTTTCGATGCGAAACGCATTCTTGAAATGTCCGCTCTTTCAAGACGCATCCCAATCAGCGATGAAGTACGAAGGCATGCGATCCATATCGTAATGGCTACCCACCCAGATCATGAACTTGCAACCGCCATGACCAAACGCTTCGTCCGTTTCGGCAGTAGCCCACGTGGTGCACAAGCCTTGATCTTGTCCGCAAAGATAAACGCGATTCTCGACTACCGATATCACGTTTCACGCACCGATATCGAATCCATTGCCATCAATTGCTTACGCCATCGAGTGCTTCTCAATTTCGAAGGGCAAGCGGAAGACATCAAAACCGATGATGTAATCCGCGATATCCTTGTCAACATTGGGAAACTGAGGGCCGCATGAGCCTGTTTGACTCCGACTTCTTAAAGAAACTTGAATACCTATCGCTGGTATCACGTCGCGTTTTTCGTGGACGGCTGTTGGCTCAGCGCAGAACCAAGCAGCTTGGTGGTGGCATCGAGTTTGCCGATCACCGCGAATACACTCCCGGGGATGACCTGCGATATCTCGATTGGAATGTCTATGCAAAATACGGCGATCTGTTGCTGAAACGATTTCAGGAAGAGGAGGATCTGCATGTTTATATTCTGCTCGATGCCTCCAAAAGCATGGACTCCGGTTCACCAAATAAATTCGACTATGCCCGGCGTGTTGCGGCAGCGCTAGCTTACATTGCTCTTGCCGATCTAGATCGTGTCAGCATATTGGCATACGCCGACAAACCATTGGATGTGCTCCCGCTGACTCGTGGCAAAGATCGAGTTTTGAGCATTTTGCGATTTCTTGAAAGTGTTAAAACTGGCGGAACTGCCACTGATCTTGCTGCGGTCGCAACGTCACTGGTGAATCGAGCTCAACGGACAGGGCTCGTCGTGATCATCAGCGATTTATACGATCAAGCCGGCTTTCGAGCTGGAGTCGATTTGCTTCGTCACCGCCGCTTTGAGCCCCATGTCATTCAACTCCATACCATCGAAGAAGCCACCCCGACGTTTCTTGGCGATATCGAACTGGATGAAGTCGAAACGGGTCAGCGCCGCAAGCTCACCGTCACAGAACGAAAACTAAAACAGTACCGTCAACTCTTTGCCGAGTTCCTGACAGCCATTGAAAAGTATTGCAGAACTTATTCTCTTTCTTGTACGCGATCGACCACGGACCTACCGTTCGATGAATTGATTATGCGCATGATGCGAGCTTCCGGAATACAGAGCTAGAAAACACGCCCCATGTTAGAATTTGCTAGTCCGATGCTTGCCTGGTGGGCAGCGATGGTGGTCCCAATCGTCTTGATCTACATCATCAAGGTACGGCTGCGACGTCGCCCTGTTTCCACGCTCCTGTTTTGGAACCAGCTGTATGATGAAAAAAAACCAAGAGCATGGTGGCAGCAACTTCGCCATTGGCTATCTCTGTTGCTGCAATTGGCATTTGTATTACTTCTGGTAGGGGCGCTGATTGATCCCCTTTGGAGTTGGCAAAAAAACTCGCAACGGCGCATTGTGCTCATCTTGGATAACTCAGCCAGCATGAAAGCCACCGAAGCCAACGGAACAACCCGTCTGGAATCAGCTAAAGAAATCGCCAAGAGCCTTGCGCGCTCGCTAAGGCCAGGGGACGAAATGTCTTTTGTTTCGGCAGGTGGCCAACCGATCGTACATGTTGGACTGACGAACCACGCGAGATTGCTCATTGACGGTATTGCGGAGTGTCCAGAAACAGATGCTCCGTCGGCTCTCTTGCCTGCCATTGCAACCGCAGAGCGACTTTTGAAGGATCGAGCGGAGAAATCTGAAATTATCATCCTGACCGACGGATGCATTGAGGATTTTGAAACGATACGCAGCAATCCGCTAGTAAAAATCTACGGAGTTGGAACCGCTCGTGAGAATACAGCCATTACTCGCTATCAAGTCCGTCGCAGCGTCATGGATTCCGTAGGCTACCAAGTTCTCATCGAAGTCACCAACAGCGGCATGGAAGAAGTAAAAACGAAACTGGAGATTAGTCTCGAGGGCAGTCTGGTCGACGTAGTTCCAATGACACTCAAACCTAGCGAGAGCCAGACTCGAATCTTGGACCACACTTCCGCAACAGGTGGACGACTGGAGGCGAAATTGGATTCGAAGGATGCTCTGAGTACAGACGATCATGCGATTTCGATCTTGCCGCAACGAGCACCTTTGCCGATCACCTTGGTGACTTCTGGCAGTCTTTTTCTCAAAAGCGTTCTTGAGTCCATGCCGTTGGTGGAGCTGACAATCTCTGAAACCGCGCCCAGCGCTGCCCCGAGGAGAGGATTGCTCGTAATCGATCGCAAGATTCCGGACGTTTTGCCTCGTGGTCGCGTGTTGATCGTGGACCCTCAAAACAGCACCGATCTATGGACTGTTGGCGAAAACCTCGAACAACCATTGGTCGCGAGGGTTGAGAAAGACTCGCCGTTAACGCAGCATATTCGTTTGGACAATGTACTGTTTCCAGGTGCCAAGCAACTAACGTTCACTCGGCCAGTCGATGCTCTGATCCGCGATCCGCTCGATTCGCCTCTTCTCGCGAAATTAAAGCGGCCAAACGGTGATCTTTGGATTCTCACTTGCAATCTCGATCAGAGCGATCTGCCATTGCGAATCGCGTTCCCGGTCCTGATTAAGAACGCTATCGAATGGTTTCAAGGCAACGAAGGACAGTTGCGACCCGTTGTGCCAACCGGATCATTGGCCGTTTTTTCAATCCCACTGGACGAGCAACCCGACAATCCACCTGCCGCGGAAGAACTCGCGAGCCAAACGCCTGATGTCAAAGATTCCGAAACCACTACCAACGGAAGTTCGAGGGAATCGGCAGTCGCAATTGAGTCGACCGCAGCTGACTTGTCTCGGCGTGATTTGCGAGTCAGTAGTCCCTCAGGCAAGAACTCGGCGATTTGTGCGCAGGGGGGGCAAGCACTTATTGGTCCAATTCTGGAGCGTGGTCTATGGACGGTGGCCCCAAGCACCGAATTCAAAGACGACGGGAAGCCTAAAGTAGCCTCGAAATCAAAGGACACCGGAATTGCGAAAGTGAATTTGGAAAATGGCAAGGCCGACTACCGATGGACTTTCGCTTCAAACCTGACCAACCGCAGCGAAAGCGATTTAAAGCCGCGTGGTGAACTCCAAACAGCCGACTCGCTCTCGGTCGTGTCTTTAGGCGGGCGGGCTATCTGGTTTTATCTTGCGTTGCTAGGACTTGTGCTTTTAACAACCGAATGGTGGCTTTACCAACGAAGGGTGGTCGGTTAATGAACACCTCCGAATTGACAAGTCGCTGGTCGTTGGAAATTACGCAACCATGGATGTTATGGTTCTTGTTTCTACTAGTGCCCATTGTGTGGTTTTTTTTTAGATCGTTAAGTGATTTCCCAAAATGGCAGCGCAGGTTTTCACTTTTCTTGCGCACAATTATCTTGGTGTTGTTGATTTTGGCAATTTCTGGCCTTTCGCTGCTATCGCCGACCGTCCGCCAGTTCATTGCGATCGCAATCGATCGATCCTTGAGTATCGACACCCAAGCTCAGCAGAAAATTGATGATTTTGTCGAGGAATTACAAAAGCAGAGTGGGGACCATCGAATTGTATACTTGCAAATTGCCGCGAAACCGACGGCCTTGGCTTCTACTTATGAACAGTTAGTTGCGCCGGAAGAAGTAGATAGGCGTGGTTCGGATATTGCTTCTGCCATTCAGACAGCCACTGCGGCTGCGCCGCCGGGTTTTGTGCCACAAATCGTTTTGCTTACTGACGGTCGCCAGACCGCAGGGGACGCGATCCAAGCCGCTGCGGCAAGCAAAATGCCAATCAGCGTCCTCCCGTTGCCCGTTCGAAGCGAATCCGAGGTGCAAGTGGCCGACGCGACCGCACCTGCCGAAGTGCGCCAGGGCGAACCGTTTTACGTTGAAACCATCATTTCATCGAATCACGACGACGAAGGCTTCATTGATGTTTTCCGAGGCGATATTCTCGTCAGCAACTCAGACAAGCCGATCAAAATCCGAGAGGGAGAGAATCGATTCCGATTCCGGCAGACGATTGAACGGGAAAGCCAGACCGACTATGTCATCCGCGCTCGTGGCTTTAAAGATACACTGTTGGACAACAATGCAGCGTCTGCCGTTGTGTTCGCGGCTGGAAAACCGAGTGTTCTGATTGTGGATACAAACGTACAGGAAACCAGCCAATTGCGGTGGGCTCTTGAGGAGCAGGATCTCATTGTTCAAGTGCGACCAGCCGAGGGACTGCCTCGTACTCTCAGCGAACTACAAAAATTCGACTGCGTGATTCTTTCCAATATTCCTGCAACCTCGATGACGATGCAGCAGATGGAAATACTGCGGACGTACGTCGAGGATCTCGGTGGCGGTTTGGTCATGATTGGTGGCGATCAGTCATTTGGTTTAGGTGGCTACTATAAAACTACGCTTGAGGAAATACTGCCGGTTCGCAGCAATTTCGACAAAGAAAAGGAAAAGCCAAGCTTGGCCATGGTATTGGTTATCGACAAGTCCGGTTCAATGGGTGGCGCGAAGATGGAGATGGCAAAGGACGCAGCCAAGGGTGCGGCCGAATTGCTCGGCCCAAAGGATCAACTAGGTGTCATCGCGTTTGACGGCCAAAGCTATTGGGTCAGCGAACTTCATTCGGCTGCGGACAAAGGCTACATTATCGATCGCATCAGTACTATCGAAGCGAGCGGTGGGACAAGTATCTATCCTGGCTTGTCGGACGCATACGAAGGGCTCGTCAGCGCGAGCGCCAAATTGAAGCACGTCATTTTGCTAACGGACGGACATAGCTCGCCCGGCGACTTTGACGGCATCGCGGGCGATATGGTCGCGGCAAGAATCACGCTCAGCAGTGTTGCCGTTGGCGACGGTGCAGATCAGGAGCTTTTAAAGCGGTTGGCAGAGACCGGCAACGGACGATTCTATCTCTGCGAGGAGCCGAACAGTATTCCGCAGATCTTTGCAAAGGAAACCGTTGAGGCGTCGAAGTCGGCCATCAATGAATTACCGTTTGTACCGATGTTGGTTCGTCCGACTCAAGTGCTGGCAGGAATCGACCTGGAAACAGCCCCGTTCTTGTTAGGCTACGTGATAACGAAACCCAAGCCAACGAGCGAATTCATCTTGGCGAGTGAAGCCGGCGATCCCGTTTTGGTATGGTGGCGATATGGTCTTGGAATGACCGCAGCTTTTACTTCAGACGCCAAGAGCCAGTGGGCCGCAGAATGGTTGACTTGGCCAAACTTCGGTCCTTTTTGGGCACAAATCATTCGTCACTGCATGCGAAAGAGCGAGTCCAAAGGTGTCTTTGTTGAAGTTCAGCGTCAAGGAGGTCTTTCGCGCGTGATCATCGATTCGGTTGATCCAGCGGGGAGGTTTATCAATCAAGCTGCAACGAAAATGACTGTCATTGCACCGCGGCTAGAGCGATCGAGTGTCGCTCTGGAACAAATTGCTCCGGGACGTTATCAAGCAGAGATTCCAACTGACGTCGGTGGAGTGTATCACTTGGAAATGTCACAAAGTGTAGACAATGTACCGACATTTAGGCAGACGCGAAGCATCGTAGTTGGCTATCCAGATGAATTGCGATTAGGCCCGCCCGATGAGAACCTGATGAAAAAGATAGTCGAAGTGTCGGGAGGAAAGTATTGTCCAACAGTAAAAGAGTTATTTGCCAACAACGACCGCGTAGCACAAAATGTAATACCTCTATGGCCCTATTTGTTAATTACCGCACTTTGTCTCTTCCTGGTCGATGTCTTGTTTAGACGCTTGGACGTTTCGCTTTGGTTTTGATATCGATGCCTATTGCAAAGTGAAGAATGCAAAGTTGCACCTGCTGCTGCCACACTTCAAAAAAGAGGTCTTCGTTTAACCGCGTGCCCATCGGGTCGCGACGACAGTTTATCGGATGCAAATACGCGGGGTGGTGCGCGTCGCCCCGCGCTTTCGCGACGAAAACGCGGCCCGATGGGCACGCGGTTAAACGATCAGCGAGAAGTGTCAATTATTCGATGAATGTCGACGTCTGCACATTCTCGCCACCATTTGGAGTGACAAGTGCATCGAGCACGTTTTGGGGTACGTCCGATGGAATCCGCATGCCTTCCTCGTCGACTGTCACGGCTGTAAAACTGCTATTGTGTAGGCCACCAACGTCGACCATAGGTTTGTTGCCAACACGGAACCTTCGTCCAATATCGATGTCGCCCGGTTGACACCATATCGTGTTGTTTTTTGTTTCGACCACTAAAAGGGTGGGCTTGTCTAAGTTCTTCGGAGATAGCGGACCCGACGGAGGAAACAAGGTTCCAGGGCCAGTGATCAAAACATAATTGGTTTCGTAGTTGTTGCTTGCGTCAGGTGAGTTTGGACTCGCAAATTCAGATGGCATTGCGCGATGCAAGTTAGAATTGGCCACACTATCCCATGGCTGGCTTAGTTCAAATTGCTTGTAAAGATCGTCGTAGCCGAGGAAAGGGAGAATTAGCACCCGCCATGAATACAACGGTTTGCCTCTCACATCGAACACGACCGGAGACGGATAAGTGCCATAGCGATCTGCATACGCATTGAGTGCTGCAGCTATCGACTTTAAATTGTCCAAGTCTCGCCCTTGAGCAGCTCGCTGGATGGATTGCTTCAGTTTGGGCCAAACAACAATGACCGCAGTCGCAGTCATGAAAAGCAAGCACGCAACAATTGCCGCACCGATCATCGCGGGCATCCAACTTCGCTTTTCTTTCGGCGTATTCGGAGCCTTCGCCTTCGTAGGTAATTGAATTGTGGCAACCAACATGCCTTGTTCATTAAAATGCGGCATCGTAACTGACTTGCCGCAACTAACGCATGGGCCAGATTGACCAGCGTATCGGTCGAGTACTTTCGTTCTATTGTGGCAATGGGGACAAACGTATTCAAATGGCATAGTTGGCCAACCTAACGCTTAACACCAATGAATTGATAGTACGGTGTTTTCAATAATGGCAGGTAGGGAATTTTGGCTTGATGCTCATTTAGCATGGACGTGTCCAGTCTATTCTGCAAATACGGAATATGATCGGCGCTTGGAAACACGTTATCAGTTGCAAACCAAGTGGGCCAAAACGAACGCGTCGACCAACTATGTCGCTTTAATCCTTCTGCGGCAAATTTGCGTGACACGTAAAAATCGACCACGCCAAGTTTTCCGCCTGGCTTAAGGATACGAATTGCATTATCAATTGCCGCAAACCAATCAGGAATCATGGTTAAAGAATAAGAGAACGTGACGACATCGGCAGTCCCCTCCGGCGGCGACCAAACCGTTGCGTCGCCTGTTACGGATTCTACATTTTTCCAGCCATTGCGTTCACAACGCTTGTTGACAATTCCAAGCAATGACGTGGCTAAATCGACAACGTAGATCTTTCGAATATCAGAAATATTTGGTCCAATGAATTCCAAATTGGCGCCAGTTCCGCCTCCAAAATCGACCCAAATCTCGGGCTTAGATTGGCCGAGCGTTTGATAGACGTGCTCCCGGCCTTGTAACAGTCGCTTGCGAAAGTCGTCATAACCTTCCGCCTGCCCTGAATAGAAACTCTCCATTCGCGACGCATGGTCTTTTCCTCGAACAGGCCTTAGAACCAAATGATAAAGGATCTTCAGGTCATTCCGAATCGACATGGAGCAGGACTTTCGTAGGCGCTAACTAGGCTCTGTTTCTAAACGTAGCATAGGCATCTTGCCTGTGAGGGATTATCCTGGAATCTCAGGCTGGAAGCCTAAGCTACGTTCGTTGACGGATCGCTTTAGAAACAAAGCCTGTGAGAAATAGCTGTTTCGCAACAGGCTCGGTGCAATTGGGCTAGCAACTCAAAATCCACGGAATGGATGAGTCGCAGTATCTTTCTTGTCGAGCATTACTTGTACAGAAGGGCTACCCTTCATCGCGTTAGAAATCGCGTCTACAGTTGCGGCGTAGTTGTAGTCATAGATCTTTTTGTCATCTGCAGCAGCTGGGTGTATAAAAACACCGCATACCACAACAAGGTTTTCCGCTTGATCCTTTGGAATGACGCCACTTGCAACACTATCGGCAACAGCTTTTGCGACCGCGGCTTGTGCTGGTCCAAACATTTGAACTGCTTGCTTCATTCCTTTGATCGTAACTTTGGTGATCATAACCGTCGAAGGCTTCACTGCGACGTTGGGAGCAAGAACAGCGAGGAGGTTTGAGTGCCCGCTGCTTTGGGTCGCAAGTGCGTTTGCGAAAGCCGTTCCTACTGGCCCATCCTTGCTACCGATCATCAAGTCGATGTGTGCAATTTCGTTTCCTTCGCCTACCAATGATTCGCCGACAAACATGGACATAGTGGATTCCTAAACATGAGAGTTGAACTTCGTTTTCGCGCACGACGCGTGATTGAACAAGAAAAGGTAGCAAACTGCTACGTTCTTGCAACGCAATCTAGAATCTTGTACCCCTCGAAACTGTGAATCTCAAGAAATTCGTCAGAAAATGATGGATCAGCATGCTGCAAATCTCCGGAAATCTATCCTAACAGCAAACCGAGGCAAAGTATTTTTTGCTCCGAATTGCATTTTCGGTATATTTTTTGCTTTAAAAAACCAGCAGGGTTGGAACAGCCATACGGGTAAATTGAACAAAAAATTACCATTTGACTGCACAATTAATGACCTGGATGATTGGAATTTGTTTGGTTTGAGAGTACCGTAAGATACTATCCAGTTCACGAAACCGATCGGGATTCCAATAATCGAGGTAACAGACCTTTGGTGGGCATAATTGCTCGCGAATTGTTTTTACAACTTTGCATATTGAATTAGTCGAATTTTAATAGGATTTGAAGGTGTAGACATGAAACGGAAACTGACGAGTTTTTTTGTGATGGCAATTGCCTTTTCCTCTGCTGCACCGATTCTTTGGGGCGAAGAAATCCTTGAAGAAGTTGAAAAAACGGTATCGACGGATGTCAAGAAGCCCGTAAAGCGTTCTGCCGCCAAGAAAACCGAAGTCAAAACGGTTGAAATGTTTCAGGCGATCGAACAAGGACAACTGACTGTTGATTTCATTGGCAAAGACGCAAAAGTAGGCAACTTGATCTTCAAGAACAAGGGAAATGAACCACTCAACGTTGTATTGCCAGCAACCTTTGGTGCTGTGCCCGTCCTCGCGCAAGGAATGATGGGTGGCATGGGTGGCATGGGTGGCATGGGTGGCGGAATGGGAGGCATGGGAGGCGGAATGGGAGGCATGGGAGGCATGGGAGGCATGGGCGGTATGGGTGGCATGGGTGGTATGGGAGGCCAAGCCATGGGCGGCGGAATGGGAGGAATGGGCGGCGGAATGATGGGAGGAATGGGCGGCGGAATGGGTGGCATGGGGGGTGGCATGGGAGGCATGGGCGGCGGCATGGGAGGTATGATGCGTGTCGATACAGATGTACCTCGCAAGATGACCGTACCCACACTTTGCCTCACTCACGGAAAAGCAGATCCAAATCCCCGAATGAAGTACAAATTGGTTCGACTAGCCGAAGTCACCGACTCGCCTGTAATCGAAGAATTTTGCAAAGCGATTGCAACAGGAAAGGTTAGCCAAAACACAGCTCAAGCAGCTGCTTGGCACGTAGCAAACGGTATGTCTTGGCAGGAATTGCAGAGCAAGCCCCGCGTTATTTCTCAATACACTGGTATTGAAATGTACTTCTCAGGTTTTGAAGTTCAGGCTGCGATGCGATTGACCGCTCTGGCAACGCAAGAAGCCGAGAGAATGGCGAGTTATAAGGCTGCGAATTCCGTAGACACGAAGAAGAGCGTCGAAGAAGAGTCCGTTGGCGACAAGCTTGCCAAATAGGCCCCTGTTCAATTCTAACTTTGTTTAACCCGTGCAGCGGCTGGCACGGTGTAGCGATCCCGACGAGATCTCGGATTGCAAGCAGCTGGCATTTATATAGCGCCCGCGATCTCCGCTAATCGCTCCGATCGGTTAAACATTTAACAAAGCCTCGGTATGTCCGAGGCTTTGTTCGTTTTAGCTGGCTGGGCTACGCGAAAAACGTGTCTAAGTGTAAATTCATGGTCCAGGGTAGCTGTGAATGCGGTTGAAATCGTATATCAGATACTACGAACCCATTACACGACGCTATCCAATTCACTAAGCATCGAACAATGAAAACGGACGAGTTACGCGAAAAATACCTGTCGTTTTTTCAGTCCAAGGGCCACCATCGGAAGGCCAGCGACGTGCTTGTTCCAACTTGGGATCCGTCAGTGCTGTTCACGCCGGCGGGGATGAACCAATTCAAAGATCATTTTCTTGGCAAAGTCAAATTGGATTTTACCCGCGCAACTACTTGCCAAAAATGCTTGCGGACGGGTGACATCGACAACGTCGGTCGAACGGCGTACCACCACACGTTTTTTGAAATGCTCGGGAATTTTAGCTTCGGCGATTACTTCAAGAATGAAGCCATTGCGTGGGCCTGGGAGTTCTTAACAGACAAGAAGTGGTTAGGAATCGACCCGGCCCGTTTGACCGTGACCGTCTATAAAGATGACGATGAAGCGTTCAAGATCTGGCACGAAAAAATTGGGCTGCCGACTGGCCGTATCAGCCGACTAGAAGAGGATGAAAATTTCTGGCCAGCCTCCGCCCCCAGTCAAGGGCCTGACGGAGTATGCGGTCCTTGCAGTGAAATCTATTTCACTCTTGACTCTGGAAAAACTGTTGAGATTTGGAATTTGGTCTTCACTCAATTCAATCGAGTTGGAAATCCGCCGGACAACTTGCGCCCTCTGCCTAGTAAGAACATTGATACTGGCATGGGCATGGAGCGTACAGCCAGCGTGCTTCAAAACGTTCCGACCAACTTCCACATCGATATTTTGATGCCGATCGTTCAAGCAGCGTCCGAAGTTTGCGGGGTTCCGTATCTATACGAAAGCGATAACGGTCGGCGACTTCGAAGGATCACCGATCATGTTCGAGCATGCACCTTTTCAATCCATGAAAATGTTTACCCTGGGCCTAAAAAAGCGCGTTATGTGATCAAACGCTTGTTGCGTCGAGCAGTCCTCGATGGCCATCAAATGGGATTGCGAGAACCTTTCCTCCATCAATTGGTTCCGGTCGTGGCCCAAATGATGAAAGCAGTTTACCCTGAGCTTTCACAAACCACCGAACGCGTCTCCCAAGTCATGCGCCGCGAGGAATCAGATTTCTTTGCAACCATCGACTCTGGCCTAGACAGAATTGGGCGAGTTTTCAATGACATGCAGTCTTCAGGACATGTCATGGTCGATGGCCAAGAGGCGGCCAGTCTTTATCAAACTTATGGCGTGCCTCCGGAAATGTTTCAGCAAATCGCAGCCGAAAAAAACTATACGTTTGACTGGGATGGCTATCGAGCCGCTATGGGTGAACACGGAAAGATCAGCGGTGGAGGCGGGATGGAGCTATTCGAAACTGGCCCGATTGAAACACTCAAGGAAGCACTGCAACATTGCGATTTTTTGGGATATGAAAGCACCAAAGCGGACGCCGTCGTTAAGGGAATCATCGTCGGCAAGCCTAAAGCCGACCATTTGGTTGGCTCTGTCAAAACGTCGCAGTCCACTGAGATGACTCGTATCGTATTGGATCGGTCGCCTTTCTACGGTGAAAGCGGCGGTCAGCTCGGTGACTCAGGCCAGTTGGTCAGCCCGAAAGGTGCTTTCGAAGTCACGGATACACAGCGAAGCGGTGAGTTGATCATTCACTATGGTACGATGCAATCGGGCGAGCTAAAGGAAGGTGACAAGGTAACGGCTCAGGTCGATGAGTCGCATCGCGACGCCATTCGACGCGCTCACTCAGCCACCCACATCCTACATCACGCATTGCAGAAAACGGTTGGCGGTCACGCTCAGCAACAGGGCAGTAAGGTGGACACAGACTGGTTACGATTCGACTTTAGCAACCAGGAACCTCTCACCGAGGAGCAACTAAAAACAGTCGAGTCGATCACCAACGATAGGATCAAGGATGCTGAATCAATCCATTGGCAAATAGTGCCTCTCGCAACAGCTCGCGATTCCGGAGCGATGATGCTCTTTGGCGAAAAGTATCCAGATCCTGTCCGCATGGTTAGCGTCGGAGAATTTTCAATAGAACTTTGCGGAGGCACGCATGCGAATCGAACCGACGAAATCGAAATGTTCGAAATCTTGGCTGAGGAAAGTGTGGCTTCGGGTATTCGACGAATCACGGCAGTGACCGGCAAACGAGCTGTCGAGCAACGTCAACGCGTCGAACAGCTTGCTAAGCAGTCCGCATCTTTGCTCGGTTGCCCAATTGCGAAACTGGGGGAGAAAACGATGGAGCTAGTAATGACCATTCGCAAGCTGAAGAAAATGGCAAGCGGCACTGGCAATGAAGCGATTCCTGCTCTCATCACCAAGGGGAAAAGTGCACCTACCACGGAGAATTACACGGCAACTCGAGCTGCGTTCAAACAGGCGGCTCGGGCCGTGAATGTGGCATTCGAAGAAGTGCCGCTTCGTATAGAGGCTATGTTTGATGAGCAGAATCAATTGTACCAACAGTTGCAACAAATTTCTTCGGGAGGGGGACTGTCGGTTGATGATCTATTTAGCCAAGCCGAAATGGTTTCAGGAACACAGATGATTGTTGCCGAAACTCCGAATGCAAATGTGGGCATGATGCGACAATGGATAGACCAACTGCGCAAACGTTCCTCCGAGCCTATCGCAATTTTGTTGGCCAATTGTGTCGATGACAAAGTCACTTTGATTGCCGGAATAAGCCAGACACTCGTGGAAAGAGGTTTTAGTGCAGGCAAATGGATTACGCCTGTCGCGGAAAAGGTCGGGGGCGGTGGCGGCGGCAAACCTGACTTAGCGCAAGCAGGCGGCAAGCTGCCGGCGAAGCTGCCGGAAGCGCTGCAGATTGCCAAAGATACCTGGCACTCGATGCTGGCCTAATATTTTGAGCCGAAGGCGCTAGCCAAATGGCACTTACTTTGTAAATTTTGAGCCTCAATGCGCTAGCATGAGGGCCGGATTCGCAAGCGATCTTGGCCGTCCAGCCCGCACGCTAGCGCGTAGCGGCTCAAAAGTAAGCGGGCGCTAGCCGCTTCAGAAATCGTACCGATGTCGGAAAACGGCTAGCGACCGTGTTTCGAACCAATAATCCTCCCTCACCGTTCTTAACGCGAGTCTTTGAATGTCGAACCCAGCCAACGGCCAAATCGCCAACGTCCTCAACGAAACACGAGTTTTCCCGCCTAGCGATGCGTTTTCTAAACAAGCCGTAATTGGCTCGTTGGCTGCCTACGAGGATATCTACAGTGAATCTCTTAAGGACATCGAGGGATTCTGGTCTTCGCAAGCCAAAGAACATTTGCACTGGTTTGAACCATTTCATACCACGCTCGAATGGAAGAATCCGCTGGCTAAGTGGTTTGTTGGGGGCAAAACCAACGTCTCATACAACTGCCTTGATGCCCATGTCTTAACTGGAAACGGGGACCGAGTTGCGTTTCACTGGGAGGGCGAACCCGGTGACCGTCGTACGATTACGTACGCGGATATGCTGCGAGACGTGTGTCGATTTGCAAACGGCTTAAGAAAACTCGGAATCAATAAAGGGGATCGCGTCAGCATCTACATGCCGATGGTCCCTGAATTGGCCGTTGCGATGCTAGCTTGCGCTCGTATCGGAGCGATCCATTCCGTGATCTTCGGCGGTTTCAGTGCCGAAGCTATTTCCGATCGCAACAACGATGCTCAAGCCAAGCTGCTCATCACGGCGGACGGTGGATGGCGTCGAGGTAAAGCTTTGTCGCTGAAAGAAACTGCCGACGAGGCTTTATCAAAGAGCCCCACTGTCGAAAAGTGCATCGTGCTCAAACGAGTTGGCAGTGCCACCAACATGCAGTCGGGCCGCGACGTGTGGTGGCACGAACTGGTTGAAGATGTTTCCGATGATTGCCCAGCAGTACCGATGGATAGCGAAGACTCGTTGTTCATTTTGTACACCAGTGGTTCGACCGGAAAGCCGAAAGGAATACGCCACACTACCGCTGGCTACAACCTGTACGTAAAACGCACGTTTCAATGGGTTTTTGACCATCGACAGGACGACATCTTTTGGTGCACAGCGGATTGCGGTTGGATCACAGGCCACAGCTATATCGTTTATGGACCAATGTCAGCGGGTGCAACTCAAGTAATGTACGAGGGGGCACCCAATTGGCCGCAAGAAGATCGATTTTGGGAGATCATCGAACGCTACAAGGTCTCGATCCTCTATACCGCACCGACCGCCATCCGAACGTTTATTAAGTGGGGAGATCACCACGTCGACAAACATGACCTCAGTTCATTGCGACTCCTTGGTAGCGTTGGCGAAGGCATCAACCCAGAAGCATGGATGTGGTACTACGAAAAGATCGGAGGAGGCCGGTGTCCAATAGTGGATACATGGTGGCAGACGGAAACGGGCGGCATCATGATGTCGCCGCTACCTGGCGCGATCGCTTGCAAACCGGGTTCTTGCACACGGCCATTGCCTGGCATTGTCCCGCGTGTTTTAGGAAATTCGTTGGCGGAGGTTGAAGCCAACCATGGAGGCATGTTGTGTATTGAGAAACCATGGCCAGGAATGTTGCGCGGGATTTGGGGCGATGACGCTCGCTTTCAACAGCAGTACTGGTCAATGGTGCCAGGCATGTACTTAACGGGTGACAATGCTAGACGAGACGACGATGGTTACTATTGGATCATGGGTCGCATTGACGACGTGATCAATGTTTCAGGACATAGGCTTAGTACAATCGAGGTTGAAAGCGCCTTGGTCAGCCATCCTGCCGTCGCGGAAGCTGCCGCAGTAGGGCGTCCGGACGAGATCAAGGGACAAGCGATCACGGTGTTCGTAACTCTCAAAAATCACGAACCGACGGATGCTATGCGAGAAGCCTTGAAGAAGCACGTAAGAAAGGAAATCGGGGCGCTGGCTGTTCCGGACGAAGTTCGATTTACGTCGTCGCTTCCAAAGACCCGCAGTGGAAAAATCATGCGTCGTTTACTCCGCGACATCGCGGCTGGCAAAGAGGGCACTGGCGACACATCGACGCTCGAGGACTACACAGTCTTGGTTAGACTTCGCAACGACGATGAATCGTAGTCGATCCATCGCCTTCGCAAAGCGGGGCTGCGTTGTTAGAGTCGTAGCTTGGGACCATTGTCCCGAGCGGTCCAACCAGTAAATCGATACGGATGGGACCATTGTCCGGACAAATGGTCCCATCCTACAGCTTCGAAGTTAATCCATAAACTTACTTGGCGGGGCTGGCCGGCCGAAGAAGTATCCTTGAGCCATGGTAAAACCAAGTTCTTGGCAGACTTTCGCTTCGGCTTCGTTCTCAATTCCTTCAGCCAGAGCGGCTACGCCCAAGTCCAGCACAATTCTTACCAACGAACCGAGTACTTTGATTCGTTCGGGCGGAGCTTTGTCGATATCCCGAATCAGTCCCATATCAAATTTAAGAACATCGGGAGCCGCGTTGCAGAGTTCCGCCAGTCGGTTCTGGCCCGCCCCGAAGTCATCGTAGGCAATCTGGATATTGAGGTCCCGCAATTGACTCTTTAATGAGAACATCTCATCTGCGCTAGTGATAGCAGACTCGTGTATTTCTAAGGTAATTGGCAATTCTGTTGTCATGTTTCGCAACTGGGCCATCGAATCCAACAAGCCGGGTTTTCCCAACTCCAACGGATGAGTATTGACATAAATTCTCGATGGTGTCTGCAGTGCCAGCCCCTCGCGGACGCCTTCCCACCTCAACATTTGGCTCAATTCAATTTCCAAATTAAGCTTGGCTGCGACACCGAAAAGGGCAGCGCTCGTCTCCAAACCGAACATTCGACTTCTTGCCAAGACTTCATATCCAAGAGTGTTCAGGCCATCTATGGTTACGATCGGTTGAAAAAAGGGCGTAACGAGTCTCTTCTCCATCAATCGATCAAACTGAACCAGCGCCAACGCTTGATCGCAAACGTCCTCGGCGAGTGTATTGGATGCTGTTGCATGATCGTCACAGCGGACGCGAAACGCCAAATCCGCGAACTGTATTAAGTCGTCCGCTTTCAAAATAACCATATCGGTGATACGACGGCCATTCACATATGTGCCGTTCGTACTGTTTCTGTCAATCAGGACGAGGTTGCCGTCTCGAGCGGTCAAATCTGCGTGATGACTTGAAACGGCCTTGGATTGCAATTGAAGACTGCAGCCAGGTTTTCGGCCAATGGAAAATGGGACCGGGTGAACAACGGTTAATGCGTTAGAGGATTGGTTCCCAACAGATGAAAGAATCCAAACAACCTTCGTTTCCGAGGCAGATCGTCGCGAACCGGTCGAAATCGGTTTGTGATGTAGGGCAAAATCGCTAATCATCGGCAATGCCATTTTGAATCGATTGAATCGGATCTGAGGGTTTGTCAGGCGAAGATCAAAAGTCGGAGTCCAACACCAACTGTTTACTGTAGATCATAAAATGCGCGCGATGAGAGAAATACTAAATTTGTCGTGGCGATTTCGCTTTCTAGTCGCCATCTTTGCAAATGCATTCAATCTTCCATAGCCCTGTGTGCCGATGACACGGGGAGACTCCTCGCGGGGGCGTCGATCACAACATGGGCCGCAACCGTGGGCTAGCGCCCTACGGCTAATCAGCCGGAACGCGCTTGCAACCGTGGGCTAGCGCCCTACGGCTAATCAGCCGGAACGCGCTAGCAACCGTGGGCTAGCGGCTAATCAGCCGGAACGCGCTAGCGTCCGGTTAAGCCCAACTTATGATCGAAGCCGTCGCTGGTATGGCCGATTGCAAGGGTTTTGAGGATAAGTTCGTTCGCTCCGATAGGTGGGTTTTTCCATGCAGCCTTTATTTGGAATTCGTGACACGTCTGCTGCAACTGGCCCTGAATTGCCCGCTGCCCTAAATGAGGATGCGTTTTGGCCCTATGAGCCGAAAACGATCGAGGAGTGCGGACTTCCGGAAATGTCGATCGAGACATTGATCCTCCAAACCTTTCTCGCGGCGGGGACCGTAACAGGGCGAGGGATGACTGACAAGGTCCGGTTGCCCTATCGAATCATAGAGCAACAACTCGCGCAAATGCGAGTTCGTCAGTTGATAGTGCATGCACGTCCAGCCCCCCTAAACGACTACTACTATAGCTTGACCGAAAACGGACAAAAGAAAGCCCAAAGTTATCAAAAGGCAAGCTCCTACACAGGTCCCGCGCCAGTTCCCTTGATGGACTATGTGCTTAGCGTAGAGGCTCAAGCGAGCAATTTCGAGCCCATAACCTGCAACGATCTCAAGGCTGCATTGGAGGGCGTGACCTACGAACCCTCATGGCTCGATTTCCTTGGACCTGCAATCAATAGCAACTCCGGAATTTTTCTATACGGACCACCAGGAAACGGAAAAACGACAATTGCTCGATGCCTATCAGAGTGCCGTGGCCAAGAGATTTGGATTCCCCACGCAATCGTGGAGGATGGCATGATTATCAAGCTCTTCGACGCATCCTACCATATTCCCTCCAATACCGCTGTCGGACAGGCAGGCATTCATGCAAGCCAAGAACACGATCGTCGTTGGCTTAGAATACGACGCCCAACCGTAGTAGTCGGCGGCGAGCTGACTCTCGATAGCTTGGAAATCAGACATGACCCAAGAAGCAACACTTGTGAAGCGCCGCTACAAATGAAGAGCAATTGCGGATGCTTGTTGATCGATGATTTTGGTCGCCAACGAGTTGCACCAGCAGAACTCTTGAACAGGTGGATTATTCCATTGGAAAGCAGACACGATTTCCTGAACCTTCCAACAGGAAAAAAGTTCTGCGTTCCGTTCGAACAAACCATTCTTTTTTCAACAAATCTTCAGCCTGAAGAGCTGGTGGACGAGGCTTTTCTTCGACGGGTTCCATTCAAAATCCATATCGGTGACCCTACGGTAGAGGAGTTTATGGATCTGTTTAAGCGAGCTTGCGAAGGAAGCGACGTTCCATGGCGCCCGGATGTAATCGAACGACTTGTTATGAAGCACTATAGGAACATCGGTCGTCCACTTCGTCGCTGCCATCCCCGCGACTTGCTGCACCAAGTTAGTTGTCTTTGCGCTTATCGTGGCGAACGTGTTGAGCTTCGAACTGAGTTTTTGGACCTTGCGTGCACCAACTACTTTGGCAACCAACCGATCATGCAGTCTTCAGCTGCGATGGTTGCAAAACCTGTCGGCATGAAAGCAGCCAATCCAAATGGCCCAAGTGTGACCTCACCGGTACTTGATGCTCGGATTCTTAGACCCGCACCAACTTCTTTAGCGGCTCAAGACAGCCAACTCCTTCGTCGTCCGCCTTTGAACAGTCAGCCTTTGAACAGTCAGCCTCTAAACAGTCAGCCTCTAAACAGCCAGCCTCTAAACAGTCAGCCGCTGAATAGTCAACCGCTAAACAGCCAGCAATTAAGCCAGTCGTGGCGCACAGAAGTCATTCGGGTCCCATCGACCGCGATGGAACTACCAAATCCGCTGAGTCGGCCAATTGCGACCAATCCAAACTCAATCCCTTTGATGTCGCAGCTGCCACAGCGACTGGGGATCGATCGAGCCCCTGGAGACCAACATAGTCCAGGCTCAACAAATAATAATTCAACCCCTTTGACGCAGAGTCCTCGACCTACTCGGGCTCCAGCGTTGGCAGATTTGCAGGGAACCAACGTAACAACAAGCGAACGAGTCTGAGGATCATTTCATGGCAATGACTGCAACGAGCATTCAGGCAGGTTTTGAACCGATCCCAGGCTATGTTCTTCGTAACAAAGTTGGAGCGGGAGGTTTTGGTGAAGTGTGGCTAGCAGACGCTCCGGGGGGCTTAAAAAAGGCGATCAAGTTCGTTCATGGACATATTGACGATGATCGAGCAGCTGGCGAGTTAAAGTCATTGCAACGTATTCGTCAAGTCAATCATCCCTTCATTCTTTCCTTGGAACGCATTGAAGTTGTGGAGGGGCAACTCATTATTGTTACCGAGTTGGCACAGGGCTCACTCCATGACAGGTATCTGGAATTCCGACAAAAAGGTTTTGTTGGAATCCTGCGTGAACGATTGATTGGGTACATGCGAGACACGGCAGAAGGGCTGGATTTTTTGTGCCAACAGCATGACTTGCAACATTTGGACGTCAAGCCTGCAAACTTGCTCCTCGTCGCGGATCGCGTCAAAGTTGCCGACTTTGGGCTTATCAAAGATATCCAATCAAAAAGCCTGTCCGTAATGGGAGGTCTTACACCGACTTATGCCGCTCCCGAAATGTTCGACGGAAGACCGGGCCGTTTTAGCGATCAATACTCTCTTGCGATTGTGTATCAAGAATTGCTTACGGGAACACTTCCTTTTCGAGGGCGAACTACGGCGCAACTGGCCAACGAGCATCTCCACAAGGCTCCAAATCTAGAAGCACTGCCTTTGCTCGAACGCCCAATTATCGGCAAAGCGCTTTCAAAAAAACCGCAGATGCGCTTTAGCGATTGTCGAGAATTTATCAATGCGCTGGACAGAGTCCATTCTCAATCCAACAGCGAAGACGCCGAACAACAAACAGACATTCCACAAAACAAGAAACGGCCAGCCAAGTTTTCATCGAATTCGAGTAAACCAAAACGACATTCGTCGTTTCAAAATAATGTCTCGTCCCGACACCACAAACAGCCTGAGGAATCATCCAGTTGCATCACGGAAAGTCGGGGACAAGTATCCGATCAGCGACGCAGTATCGACGTCCTGCCTGAACTATTGTCGAGCGCAGAGGCTGCTAAGAACCAGACTGGACAGAACGAGGGTACGACTTATGTTCCCAAAAAGTCATTGTTCATCGGATTGGGGGGAACTGGCACCCAATCACTCATGGGATTCCGACAAAAAATTCTTGAGACGGACCAGGATCAGCTCAAATGCGAACAATTGGGATTCCTGTTAATAGACACGGATCAAAGGGGCATTGAATCGGTACTTGATCCTGATCGAAAGGAACGCATGCCTTACCATGCCACGGTCTTAATCCCGTTGAAAACACCGCAATACTATCGGCAGAGCTCGAAAACCGATTTTCGCCAACTGAGCAGACGATGGGTTTACAACATTCCGCGATCTCTCAAAACAGAAGGCGTTCGTCCGCTCGGAATGCTCGCGTTCTTAGATAATGCGGCAATCGTTTTTGACGCCTTGCATGATTCTATTTTAGAAGTCGCAAAAAGCAACGGCGACGACCAATACAGCGAACCGATCGAAATCCAAATCGTTTCCTCAGCCCATGGCGGGTCGGGGAGCGCTATCGCAGCCGAAATCGGTTTTATGATTCGGCAACTAGCCGCCGAAATGGAAATCCCACTCAATGTCGAATTGATTTTGACTTGTGCAACGCCAAACGGAATCGCTTCCTCCGATCTTGCGACAGCGTCTGCACTAGCTTGCTTGATGGAAATCAATCACTACTTTCAAACGGAGGGATTGCATCCGCAGATCGATCAAATCTCGGAATCAAGTGCGATTAATCAGCCTCCATTCGATCATGTGTTACTAGTCTATGGAGGACAGTGCGGCAACAATCGAGATTGGGAAGCTGCAACAGTTCAGGTTTCCGATTACTTGTGGGCTTGCACCGAAACGGAACTTGGGGCTCGAATAGAAGAAACCCGACTGGTCGCAAAATCAACTGAAACCGATCAGATGGATCAGAGCTGGACAAGCTGGCTTAGTACAGTCAATTCTCGTCACGCAGAAATCGCTTCCAAAATTGAACCCATTGAAGCCGCGAGCCAATTGTGTTTGCGTGCTAGTTTACAGTGGTCGTTTGCATTGAATGACATAGTGTCTGAGAGAACTGATGAAGATTTACGCGAAGCATCAGACTCGAAGCTCCTAGAGAGAATGGACTTTTTCGTAGGAGATATGTTCCGCACCAATCGTTGGACAGCACAAGCCTGGGTCCGAGAATGCATGGACTGTTTGATACACAGTACGGAACAACTCGATCTACCTGAGCTTGTAGGAGCCACAGAAAAAAACTGTGATTCATCTCACAATGAAAACAACTTGAACATAACACAGCGTCGTGAACTTGAGCAAGTTTGTGAACAGCTTGCTCTCGATGTGCAGAACGCAACTCAAACGATTTCTAAATTGATTACCGCAACACAAGACAAGCTCGCGGACTGGCTCGTTTCTCGATGGCTGACCAGTCCACTTGAATGGTCGCATCTCAAGGATATTGTTCGGCTGGTTGCTAGCAAGTTCAGCGTTAACGCCAACTCACTCGATGTCGTGTCTCAAAAGCTCGCAGCCAATCACGATGCGTATTTAGAGCGATTATACAGCGGTGAGCAAAAATCATCACCGGAAATTGAACGACAATTGCACGCCATGGCTCTGGAATCTAGGTTCCATTCCCTAGGCGCAAAAATGCTTGCGCGGATGGCCGAACACATGGCTTATCTTGAAGACCTATGGCACAATGAGTGCAAAATCCTGCACGCGGAATTCAACGATTGGGTTGACGAATTATCAAAACACGTCGGCATTCGGTTAGATAACTCGCTTCAATCCAATTCCTTCCTTTCGGCACTGCTCAAAACCGAGAACGATGACACCGCTAGCAAGGAAATTCGTAAATCGTTGCAGTCTTTCGTAGGCAACCGCCTCAGGGAAGTTGTTCGATCTAGCCAAAAGCCAGACGTTAAAGGTCAATGCAAGAGCCTTTCCTTTAACGATATCCTGGAAAATGCAACTCTTTTGTTTGAACAGAACGGGCCATCGACAAACACAGTAAACAGGACAGATACCAGCCTTTCGCCGGACACGACAGCAGAAGCAACCCGTACTTCACCGGTTTCAAAACCTTCGCAAATTAATTCAACCTTGACTGACCCTTCGTCTTCCTGCACGTTAGATGCGAGTGCATTGGAAAGGCGAAGTTTGGAAATCGAAATTGACTCAACTCGGCCCTATCTTGTTGAATATGGAGGAGCCGTCCGCAACGTTGCACTCTTACCAAATATCGTTGCCGAACAGCTTGATTCGATTCAAAAGGCCACGCTGGAAGAGAACAAGGTGGCGATTATAGTCAGTCATCGCTGCCGACAAACTTCCATTTTATGTCTCGGCGAACGGCTATTACTGTCTGACATTATGGAACGAGTCTGGATGCCGTCAACCGATATTTGGAATCTAGCGAATCGTGTCCTTGCAAGAGTCGACGTGGACTGGTTGCCTGTTAACAGTTAGGGTTCTACTTCCAACTTTCGACTGTCTCCATCAGTCGATCTGCGTTGACAAAGACCTCTGCCATCCAGCCTACCTTTTTTGCAGCTTCTACATTTTCCAATCGATCGTCCGTAAAATAGATGCTCGCTCCTACATGACCTGAATGCCGCTCGGCCGCTTTGTAAATATTCTCATCCGGCTTCATACTTTTTACTTCATAGGAAAGTATGACCGGTGCAAACCACCCACGTACTTGAGGGTAGCCAAGTTCGTCAATCCATCGCCAGTGAGCTTCGCAGGTATTCGAAAGCAATCCCATCGGTATTCTTAGGTCGCGAATTTTTTCGAGTACCGGAATGATGTGAGCATTTGGAATAAACATGTCCGCAGCCGCTTGAAGCATGTCTTCCGTATCGAGTTTCTTACCAATTGCGTTGGAAATCCGGGATACGAACTGGACGCCGCTAATCGAACCGGTTTCATACTCTATCTGCAAAGTACTATCGAAAACAACTGAACGCATTTGTTCCACGCAAATGCCGGCAACTTTTGCCATCTTGCGAGCTGCCAATTTGTGGTCGAAATAGAGTAGCACATTGCCAAGATCAAAGTAAACGAAGTCTGGTCGCATAGGTTGTCAGTTGTCAGTTGTCAGTTGTTAGTTGTCAGTTGTCAGTTGTCAGTTGTCAGTTGTCAGTTGTCAGTTGTCAGTTGTCAGTTGTCAGTTGGTAGTTGGTAGTTGGTAGGTTTTGAATTTCAAATCTTCTGACTCCAACGGATTCTAGGTACGAAAAATCGGGGTAGCCGTAACTGCTCGAACTTGCTCATCTGTCTTTACCACAAGCCAGGTGAGGAA